>JAKSPR010000063.1 GCA_024404655.1 Clostridia bacterium
TCTGCCGCGGATATAGAAACCGGTCAGAGAAAAGCCGCTCGGACATTCGCCCATGGGCATGACCTCAACGAAATCATCCCGGTGCTGGCGGTAAACTTCCACAAGTCCCTTGAGCAGTCGTACATCCTCTTCCGGCAGATGCTGCATTTCCATCCAGATCAGCGGATTTGCCGCCATGACGGAGGCAAAAACGTAGTCGATGGGATAACCGGAAGGTGCGAGAACATCGTCTTTATAGTTCTGCTCATTTCTGTGCAGATTCAATACTTCAAACTGCAGACGCTGGGCGGGAATATAATGGGAAAGCTGCCACAGATTGCGCAGGGTGTTGTGGGGATAATAGTTGCCCCAGTCGGTGTAGCGGTTTTCCACGAACAGGGAACCGAGACCCTTTTCATAGAAGTAGCCAAGTCTCCGTTCTGCGGTCAGATCCATCTGGAAGGAGGCGCGGCCTTCACTTTCCATCATGACCTTGTAGCACAGGCGGAGCAGATTGCGCTCTCCCTCTTTGGAGACAATATCAATACCGTCCATTTTGAAATGGCGGATGCCGTAGGTGCGGTAGAAGCCTGAAAGCACCTCTGCGTCCTTTTTCCAGTTAGCATAGTCAAGGGAGGCATCCGGGGAGAACCAGAGCCCCAGTGCCACACCGTGGGAATAAGCAAAATCACAAAGCGCGCCGAAACCGGAGGGGAACTTTGTCTCGTCCGGTACCCAGAAATCAGGATTGTTTTCATAGAAGCCGCCGTTCCAGACGTTGCTTTGGGCAACAGCGGAGTTCACGGAACGACCGGTCTGCCAGCCGTCGTCGATCTGAACGATATCCACACCGATCTGTTCGGCACGCAGAATTTCCGCTTTGATAAACTCCTCACAGACTGCTTTGTCCTGAGAACGGTCGCCCCAGGTGTTGGACATGATGAAAGGAGAAAGCTCTCCGCAGGACTCTGCATAGCAGGCGCGGGAAATTTCAGCTTCCATACCGGTGCGGCAGACGGCGATCGTCACGGGATAACCGGCAGTAAAATGGTCTTTTGAAAGGGCAGAATAATCAATACCCGTGCCGGACACGGCAAGGGAACCGTAGGTCGCTGTAAAGTCAGGCGCAGTGCGGTTCAGATGAGCAATGCCGACAGGCGCATCCTTGGCGATCATGCAAACTTCATCCGCCGTCGGATCGGAGACAAAGAACAGACTGCCGTCCAGGGTGACGGGGTGCCCGTAGAGGCTCCGTTCTTCTTCACTGACAAGGCTGTCGTTCAGATCCGTGCGGTCACGGAAGGTGACGGCGCGGACTTTCAGATGGCGGCCGGTATGAGATACACGCTCACAGACCTCGGATTCCTTCGGTTTTGCTGCAGAATTTATTTCGCCGATCATGCGGAGGCCGTCAATTTCTTCGTCTTCCGTTTCGTCCGCTGTGCATCCGCGGGCAAAAATTCTTGACCGGATGCAGGGGACGGTTTCGGGTACTTCAAAGACCCAGCGGACGGTATAGTTGCTCTCAAAGAGCACCATATTGTCTTCATAGGTTGTCTCGCAGTTTGCCCAGTCAAAACCGGGAAGGGTCAGGACGGCTTCATCTTTCGGGGATTCCCAACGGTAGCCGCTCTCCTTGCGTACAATGACGCTGTGGATGGGTTTGCCGAAGCGGAAGGTGATCTCCCGGCGGATGTAGTCATTTTCAAGGACGATAAGGTCCTGTTCGTTTTCTAAAATCATGATAATCATTCATGGCTTTCGCTTTGCGAAAGCTTCCTTTCTCTGTCGTTACGGCTGCGAATACTGTTCATAGAGCCTGATCGTGTCATAGACGGGTTTCCATTTGGTATCCCCGCCGGCGAGAACACAGACAAAACGGCGTCCCGTGTCATAGCGTTCTCCGCAGGTGGCAAGACATTGTCCCGCCTGAATGGTGTAGCCGGTTTTCCCGCCGACGACTTCACAGACGCCGGATTCGTTCCCGACCATGCGGCTGTAAACCGTGCTGGTCAGAAGCAGTCCTTCGGGGTGCTGGGGAGTTGCCGTGGTGGTATACTGGTATGTGGAAAAGATGGTGCGAAGGGTTTCATCCTGTTCGATATAGGCCATTAAAACTGCAATATCGGCAAGGGTTGAATAGTGATCGGGGTCGTGAGCTCCCGTACAGTTCATGAAATGGGTATCCCGCATACCGAGGGAAGCGGCACGCTCATTCATGCGGGCAACGAAGGCTTCCTCCGTACCGCAGGTCGCAAGAGCCAGTCCCATGGAGGCTTCAGCCCCCGAGGGCAGTGCAGAGCCGTAGAGCATATCAAGGATCGTGATGTCCTCATTGCCCACAAAACCAGCTAAAGAAAGCTCCTGCAGATAAAGGGGATCAATGATGCCGTAGGTCATGCGGAATGTTGTTTCAAGGGATTCACAGTTCTCGTATGCCACAAGAACGGTCATAAGCTTGGTCATGGAGGCAGGATAGATGGGTTCATCGGTGTTCTTTGCGGCGATGAGCTCCCCGGTCTGCGCATCCATCATGATCATATACGGACAGTCGATTTCCTCATCAAGCTGTTTTACGGTATCGGTGACAAAGGGTGTCACAGCTTTGCCCATG
Organism: Clostridia bacterium; assembly: GCA_024404655.1. Classification (GTDB taxonomy): domain Bacteria; phylum Bacillota; class Clostridia; order Oscillospirales; family CAG-272; genus RGIG3925. The sequence continues at coordinate 2,594 of JAKSPR010000063.1, forward strand.
ACAACATGGGGGGCGGAATAATCCGGCGGAGGCGGCGCGGGCGGCTGGGTTATGGCTTCCGTCATGGGGACGGTAAGAACTTCATCGGTATCGTATGTCTGCGGGAGATTTTCCGAAACCGTGACGGCAGGTTCTTTGTTTTCACCGCCGGGCACGGTCTGCGGATCGGAGGACAGGCTCCGTATCACGGCGCGCACGGCATAGAAGACCGCACCGCCAAGCACTGCCAGGACCAGTATGGCACAGAGGAGCAGAATGGCAAGTCTGCGTCGGCGGGCCCGTCGGCGTTTGCGCAGATACTGCTGCTTGGCAATCATCCGTGCCCGGGCCGCTTCATTGTTCTGCGGCTGTCTGCGCGGTGTCATGCCGGAACCGTTGCCCATCTGCACGGATTATCCCTCCCATCCGGAATCAAAATTTCTGCCTTTAATAATAGCACATTTTTTACAGAATGTCAATGAAAGCCGCGGATTTTCCCCCTCCTGGGTTCCGGAGAATTCCGGAACCCAGGAGTTTAGGAACTTTCCAACTCGTGATCGCGGAAAAACAGGACCGCCCGCCGTTTGGGGAGCAGTCGCGGGATGATCATGTGTTTTCCTTTGCCTTTGCCAGTCGTGCGAGGATCATGGAATAACTGTCAGCTGGCATGATGATGTGCTCAAGCAGCGGAATACCCACAGCGTCAAACGCTGCTTTCATGCGTTATGTGACGATCAGGTCGTCTTCCGAAGGGATTGCCTTGCCGTGGGGATGGTTGTGTGCCGCAAGGACAAATCCGGCATTGCGGATAACAGCGGTACGGACGCATTTTTGAATATCGAACATAACTGAGCCCGCATTGCCCTCGGCTAAAAGTACCGTGTCGGTAAGCGCTCCCGTGTTTGAGAGCAGAAGCAGATAACTTCGTTCATTGCCGATGCCGAAAAACAGCTTTTGGAGATAGTAAACCGTGTCTTCCGGCTTCCGCACGACCAGACCGCGGCTTTCTTCCTCTGCACCGATATAGCGTCCCATCAGCTCTCCGAACAACCGGATGATCTGTGCGCTGGAAGCGCCGACCCCATCTACTGTCAGAAGCGCATCATAGGATGCGTCAAATACGCCGCGCACTGAACCGAATTCTTTCAGAAGCCTATGGGCGATCTCGTTGGTATTTACCCGCGGAATGCTGTAAAACAAAAGCATTTCCAGAAGCTCATGATCCTGAAATCCAAAGCCTCCGCTTTTGAGAAACCGCTCCCGCATATTCTTTCTGTGTCCTTCGTGAAGATGTTTTTCCAAAAAATCACCGCCTGTTCTAGTGTTCTCATTATAACACAGATCAGGCGGTTTTTCAAGAATTTTGTCGTATTTTGTCAGGTGACGGACATAATCAGAAATTGAGTTTCTCTGCCATATCGAGAAGCGCTTTTGCGTCTTTTTCATCCCGCACGCCGCAGGAGATATAAAGTCCCCGCTGACTGACATGTCGGAACAGATTTTCAAGACCTGCAGGATCGGCCCCAAGCAGCACAATCCCTTTTCCGGCTGCCTGAATACGGTGATAAAGCTCAAACCAGCAGGGATCGGTAAGCGGCGGCTTCCCGTCACCGGAGGTCCACTGAATGGCGCAAAGCCTTGGCAGGGAAAGCAGATGATCAACATGGGGAAGCTCTCCGATGCCGTCGAGATGATAAATGGAGCGCTCCATATATTCCGTCTGGAAACGGAGATCCGGCAGGATGAATTCTGCAAACATCTCCGGCGAGAGCATGGCGGAATAGTCGCACTGCAGCGGATAATAGGTCTTGTCAGACCAGATGTGCATCCATGAGGTCATACAGCCCTGTTCTCTTATCAGGCGGTTTGCATAGTCAAGATAGTAGTCCCGCCAGATGATTTCGAGCTTTGCAAGAAATGCTTTGATCTCATCGGGATTGTCATACATATCGTATAGCAGATTTTCCGTTCCACGGAGGGCTGCGATGATATCAAAAGTTCCGCCGATATCACTGATGGAGGTAAAGAACCGATCCCCGTGGGTAAGCATTGCGGTCGTCATATCCTCAATCATCCGGTACATTTCGCTGTCTTTATGCAGAACGGGAACAGGCGGGTTTTCCCAGTCTCCGATGAAAAGCGGCTGATTTTCAAACCAGATAGTGTAGGGAGAGACCTTATAGCTGCCGCCGATGCAGGCGGCAAGACTTCCGGGACCGAAATTGGTGAAAACCGTAGGAAAGCCTTCGGCAAAATACCGGGTGTGGGCGTTTTCATAGAGGGTGTGTTCCATGCGGTAGGGAATATCACACCACTGCTGAGTGGGATTCTCCGGAGCGCGGAAGCCAGGGGCTCCGTCCCATGCGGAAAGATAAAAACAGGCACGGTCTGTCTTTTCACGGTTCCAGAATGCCGTATAGCGGCGTTTTTGTTCTTCTGTGATCAGCATACAGATACTCCTTTCAAAGATGGCAGGGACGGTTTCTCCGATAAGGTTATGATACCATGTTTTTGCCGGGATTGCAAGACAATTCCGGTATCAGAATCAAACGTTTTTATCAATAGAGTCTTGCAAAACCACCCATGGTGTGCTATAATGCAGAAAAACGAATGTGGTCCGCCATGAATAAAGGAGTACTGCCGATATGGAACAGATCAAAACAATCGTATCTTCGCTGACTGAGGACGAAACTGTCCTTGAAAAGCTGTGTACCCGGATGGAAACCCTCTTTTCCCATCTGGATCCCGATGCCATCGGCGCGGACTACCGCGCTGCGCTGGAAGCGGGAGATGCCGCCGCGGCAGTAAAAGCCTGCGCGGCGTACTACCGCCGGAAAAATGTCGTTCTGACAAAGGAACGTTCTGCTGACGGCCCCTACAGTAAGGATGAAGCAGACCGTGCCGTCCGCGGTCAGATGTGTGAGATCGGCGTCCCGTGGGATTTCCCGGATGGAAAAGTTGACTTCCAGTTCGATCCGACCTTGGTCAAAGGACCCCGCAATCATGAATGGGTATGGCAGTTCAACCGCCACGGTTTCTGGCTTGAGATGGCCCGTGCCTACTATGATACCCGCGACGAGGCCTATGCAAAGGCGTTCAACGAGCAGATGGCACACTGGCTGACTCAGGTCATTGACATCCCTGCAAACTGGAACGGACCGGGCAGCGCATGGCGCACGATCGAATGTGGTATCCGCCTGTATGCAACATGGCCAGCCGCTTTTGAGGCATTCCGTCTTTCCCCGTCCGTTGACGACTGTGTCCTGCTTCTGATGATCGAATCCATGCACAGGCAGGCAGAACTGATGATCGAGCATCCCACCGGAGCTAACTGGCTGGTGATTGAGACGGACGGCGTCTATACGTTCTCTTCCGCTTTCACGGAATTCCGTGATGCAAAGGAATACCGCCGTATCGGAGGGGAACGTATCCTTGCCGAAATGCAGCGTCAGGTTCTGCCGGACGGTATGCAGTATGAACTTGCCGCTGATTATCATGCCGGTGTTTTCAACGACTTTGCTGATATCTATGAAACCGCGGTGCTTTATGGTCACGAAGCAGAGTTCCCGGCAGCGTACACCGACGGTCTGATCCGTATGGCTGAAGCAGGCGTCCGCATGTCCACACCCGCCATGACCCAGCCGAGAACCAACGATACCTGGACGATTGCCACGACCCACATGACCCGCCGTGCCGCTCGGTATGCGCCGGACAACAAACATTTTTTGTATATCAATTCCGCCCGCAGAGAGGGTGAACCTCCGGCAGGGGAGACCGCGTCGGTCTTTATGCCGTACGCAGGCTTCTGCATTATGCGTTCCGACTGGACGGAGCATGCGCTTTATCTGAACTTTGACGTCGGTCCTACCGGCAGAGCACATATTCATCAGGATAAACTGAACATCAATCTGTTCTGCGGAAAGGACGAACTCATTTTTGATGACGGCGGCGGTCAGTACGAGATTTCCGCAGCCCGCACATACGGTATTTCTGCATACGATCACAATACCGTTCTGGTCGATGGTCTTGGTCAGAATCGCAGTGAACCGAAACAGGTCACGGAGCCCATTGACGCACACTGGATCACCAATGCCGTATTTGATTACGCCTGCGGCGTTTATGAAGACGGTTTTGGCCCCGATCAGATCAGATCCGCCCGGCACAAGCGGGAAGTCCGTTTCTGCAAGCCGGATTTCTTTGCCGTGGTCGATACGCTGACTGCTTCTGATGAGGGCGAGCATACTTACGAGATCCTGTTCCATCTGGATACCACGCATGTGGATATTCTGGAAAACGGCATCGCCCGTTCTGCGTTCGGCGGAGACAGCGAGGTTCTGATCGTTCCGGTCGGTGACAGAACTGCCGAAAAGGAAACAGAAACCGTCAGCGGACAGACCGAACCGTTCCTGCGCGGCTGGTTTATCGGACGCAATGACAACAATCAGCATCCGGCATCGACTGTTTCCAGAATGACATTTCCCGTAAAAGATCACCGGTTTGCGACACTTCTGTTCCCCATCCGAAAAGGTGATGCAATGCCGGAAATCACGGAAATAAACGATCGCATCAGAGTTTCTTTCCGCGGGAAGACAACGGAGTTTTCGCTTGACAATTTGTCTGACAAGCTGTCGTCGGATGCACAATAAAACAAGTAAGGCTGCCGCATGCTGCGGCAGCCTTCTGTTACTGAGGAAATCAATTACCAGTTCTGGGTCTTGAGGTAATCGCGGCTCATCTTGATGGACTCCATGGGAGTCTTGTCGGGGCCGGGTCTGTCCTGTTCAACGACAACCCATTCAGCACCGGCGTCAACAGATGCTTCGAGGATCGCGGGCATATTCTGGAAGCCGTGGCCGACAGGGCGGAAGCCGAATGCTTCTTCGCTGGCTGCAGCACCTTCGGGCTTGATGCCGATGAGCTCATACATATTGTCGGGCTTCTTGCCTGCCATGACGAAGTCCTTCAGATGGACAACGGGAGCACGACCGGTGTACTTGCGGACAAATTCAGCGGGATTCTCGCCGCCGACGTTGACCCAGCAGGTATCCAGTTCGGTTTTTAAGAGATCTTCGGAGATGACTTCGTAAAGAATATCCAGAGCATACTTGCCGTCGATCTTGACAAACTCAAAATCGTGGTTGTGATAGAGCATCTGGATGCCCTTGTCCTTTGCAACTTTTGCGACCAGCTTGATGTCGGCGATGGTCTTATCCCAACCGGGAGTACCGGGACGGCGGTCTTCCTGCAGATAAGGGACGGCGATGTACTTGACGCCGACTGCCGCATAATCACCGATGACCTTCTCAGGATCTGCGAGCATCTCATCGAGTGCGACATGTGCGGAGATCGGAACCAGACCGATTTCCTTGCAGAGTGCCTTGACATCTTCGGGCTTGTTGCCGTAGAGACCGGCAAATTCAACACCGTCGTAACCCATATCCTTGATTGCCTGCAGGGTGCCCTTGAAATCAGCAGCTGCTGCATCACGGACGGAATAAACCTGAACTGCTACCGGTAAATGCTTCATGTTCAAATTCCTCTTTTCAATAAAAATAGTGAATATATGCCGGTTTTCTGCACGGATATCGGGCAGTTTTTCAAAAAAACTTCCGGATTCGGGGAAGAAAAGCCGGGCATGATTCTTGACAAATGCGCGCGGGAATGGTATAATGATATTATAGATAGAATGCACAAAATCCAAATTTCCGCCAAGCATATTATAGCACGAAATGTGCAGACTGTCAAGTGCGTTTTCCGATGATCTGAAAGAATCACGGATTTTTGTGAAAAGTCAGCAATCCTGTTCACAAAAGGGGAAGGGGGCCGCTTATATGGCTATGCCGCAGAATGATGATTATGTCGAATCGTATTCGGTCTACGCGGGCCGGAAACGCCAGAAACGTTCTGAAGACCGCTTTTCCCTCATCAACCGCAGAAACGTAAACGGCAGGCACTTCACCCGGACCCTGATCTCCGAAGCACTGCGGGTAGGACTGCTGCCTATCGAGGTTGTTGACGATATGCAGATGCAGATCATGGGCAAACTGGAAGAGCTTCTGCGCGAGCATAAAAAATCAACGGGTATCGAACTTGACGAGGACGGCGCACGCCATCTTCTGGAAAGTGTGTTCTATACCCTCGATACCTATCTTCTTGCATTCCACGATCCGATGTATGCCATCACCGCTGTTCAGGCAACCAGCGTCGAGGAGATGTTCCGCGGCGGAAGACAGCAGATCAAAACGCAGATCTGTGAGACGGTTTCCCTGTATATTCAGGCAAAAAAGAACCGCATCCCGACGGAAAACACCGCATATCAGGGTGTACTGAACGAAGATATTCACACCTATCTCAACCGCTATGACTATCGGATGGCAGCCCAGGACATTGTCTGCCCTCTGCGCTATCCGCTGATGACCGACTGCAGTCCCGACCACACGGGCATCAGTTATCTCCGTGATTATCTGCAGCGTCTGTATATCGAAAATGAACTGCTGGCGCTTTTTGATCCGGAGGAACGGGATCTTCTGTTTTCTGCTTTCGCAGCAAAGCACGATATGACGGTGGAGGGCATGCGGGTCAATCTGCTGTCCCTGATCCTGAACCACGCTTTCGGCGCATCTATGCTCGGAAAATATCCCGGGATTCTTACGCTGACGGAACCGGAGGTCAGGATCCTTTACGAAAAGCTCTACCGGAAGACCACACGGGAGCTTGGCGATATGGCTGCTCAGGCCGCTGATACGCTGATCACGGATTTCCATATCACCGATGGTCTGCTTATCGGATATGTGAGGACCGCAGGCCGTATTTTTGCAGGACACCTGGTATCCGCCCGCAACGCACGGGAACACGCGGACCTGTTTGTGCCCACCGATCCCACCATGCTGTTCCGCTCATAAGGTGCGCAGTTTCTCCAAATGTTAAAATTATGATACAAAACCTCCCGCGGACTTGCAAAATCCGCGGATTTTTGGTATGCTTATATCGAAGATAAAAGATGAAAAAGGAGCTGATTACGATGGCAAACATGCAGGCAAATATGCCGACGGATAAGACGATCACCTTCTCTTTGGCTGACGAGCGGGAGCAGGAAATGAAGCGTACTCTCCAGACAGTCTACCGTGCGCTGATCGAGAAGGGGTACAACCCGATCAATCAGATCGTCGGATACATTCTCTCCGAGGATCCGACCTATATCACCAATCACAACAACGCCAGAGGCCTGATCCGCAAGATCGACCGTGATGAGCTTCTCAATGCGCTCGTCAAAAACTATCTGGAAATCTGATTTTTCCTCATAAAAAACATCCACCGATGAGAGAATCGTTTCTCATCGGTGGATTTCCTTTTTTAGCTGTTCAGAATGACATCCAGCTGTTCGGGCGTGATATAGGAGGCAAGTTCTTCGCGGATGATATCTTTGTTGTTGTTCTCATAGAACGAACCGCCTTCGGTACACCAGGTGTAGCTGATCTTGCGCTCGGAGCACAGGATGTTGTTCTCCATGGAGGCAGACGGCGGGATATGGGGAGCGGGATCGGCTTTATAATAAGCGTCGATCTTTGCAAGCTCCGGGAAGGCGGAGATATAGGGCTCTTCCATGGCGGAGATGCCCAGACCGTCGACATTATAGAATCGGTCATGCAGGGTATGGATGACCATGTTCCGCCACATCTTGTCGTCGCTCTGTCCGCGTCCATCGATTTCAATGGCGGGATAACAGTCTACAAAGACATTGCCGTTTGCGATGAAGTCCACACCGCCGCCGAGGAAGACTGCACGCTGGACTTTATAGAAGACGTTGTTCTCCATCCGTGTTCCGCTCATGGCGTCATCGTTGTAGATACCCATGGTGCCCATACCGACGGAAGAACCGACGTGATGGATGAAGTTCCGGCTGACCTCGTTGCCGCGGTAGGTATAGTCGCGTCCGCCGTAAATAGCGCCGGCGTCTCCGGTTTCCATGACGACGCGGTAGACTTCATTGTCGGTGATGGAAATGTAGTTGCCGCCGAACAGCATAGCGGAGTGGGGGCAGTCGTGGATCTTGTTGTGATGGGCTGTGAGACCGACACCGTAGAGACGGATCGGCGGTTCATAGCAGCGGTCCCAGGATGCTACATTGTGGAAGTGGCTGTATTCGCAGACACAATTTCCGCGCTCCAGAGTTTTTCTGTCGCCGCAGTAGAAATGGACACCGCCGTCACCTGTATCATGGACATGACAGCCGGTAACGACAACATTTTTGGAATTGTCCACACAGACCGCACGGTTGCCGATGCCGCAGATTTCGCAGTCCTTGATGGTGATGTTTTCCGCATGATCAGCAGTGATGCCCATACCGCGGAAAGCCTCAATGAGGAAGCCCTCAATGGTAATGTCGCGGGAACCGTTGAAAGCAAAAACGGGTTTGTCGCAGGTTGAGAGAATGATCTCCGCATCAGCGACGGAGACATCTTCATAGGGGTTGAAATAAACCTTACATTCCTCAAAATCAATGCAGTAGTCGCCGGGCTCGGTGACTTCTTCC
>JAKSPR010000064.1 GCA_024404655.1 Clostridia bacterium
CCAATTCCCCAAGAAAGGAAGCTTTCGCAAAGCGAAAGCCATGAATGATTATCATGAATCAGCCCAACAATATGCGGGGGCAGCGACAGGCGCCGCCCGGCAGACAGAATACAGGATATCAGCAGAGAAGCGGTTCCGCCCGTCCGGGGCAATCTGCTCCGAAGCCCCGTTCCGGTATCCGTACCGGCAGCGGAACCCCCTCCGGTATTCACCGTTCACAGAATGCCGGACCGCGCAGACAGAATTCCTTCCCCTCGCCGACTGTCACACGGCGGCAGAGCTATGCTCACCGTGTACGCAGGAAACAGAGAAACGCCGTCACCGGTATTGCGGTATTCCTCATCATCATGATCATGGTATCGCTTTTGCTTTTAGTGGTGCGGGATATCAACTGGGACGTGGTCTTCTCCGACAAGAATCACGCACCTTTCCAGAATAAAGAGAACATCGTCTACGGCCCCGATCTGACGCCGGAAGAACGGGACGCCTATGTGACACAGTATGTCACCGTCTCTGCAGAGGACGTCTACCGCGGACACTGCATCCTTGTCAATCTGGAACATGAATATCATTTCAGAGAAGACGAAGTCGGTACGGAAATCTTCTCTGTCTACAAGAACAAGACCGGCAGCTACAAGGTCAATTCGGGCAAAGAGCTTCTCCATATCGACACCATCCATGCTCTCAACGATATGATGGACGGTTTCTACGCCGCGACCGGTTCCCGTGACATCATGCTCAACAGTGCGTACCGGACGTATGAGGGACAGCAGAATACCTACGATTACTACGAACGGGAACGCGGTCACGAATACGCGGAAGCATACGTCCAGAAGCCCGGCTTCAGTGAGCACCACACCGGCTATGCCTGTGACTTTGCGGTCTATCAGGAATATGAGGACGGTTCCAGCGCTATGTGGTCCTTTGACGGTAAAGATCAGTACTTCTGGATCGACCGTAACGGTTCCCAGTACGGCTTCATCCTGCGTTATTCCGCTAGCAAAGAGGATATCACAGGCATCAGTTACGAATCCTGGCATTATCGTTACGTGGGTATCGGCAATGCGCTTGCCATCACCACGATGGGCGTCTCTCTGGAAGAATACGTCACAAACACAAAATCCTATTCCTACGACGGCGACCGCTACTATGTCCGGGCCGATGACGGCAAGGAATATGCCATCTATTACGTTCCCGCAAACGGCAAAGCAGAACAGCAGATTCCGATTCCCTCCACGGCAATCGACTATGACATTTCCGGCAACAATGTCGACGGCTTCATCATCGCCGTCCAGATCGGAACCGGTCATGCCCTGCAGAACTGAACCGACACGGAAGTGAAATGAACATGAACAAGAAACCGAGAGCAGCCATCTACACCCTTGGCTGCAAAGTCAATCAATATGAAAGCGAAGCCATTGCGGAAGCGCTGACGGCGAAGGGCTTTGACATCGTTCCCTTTGATGAGGATGCAGAAGTCTACATCATCAACACCTGCACGGTGACGGCGGAAAGTGACCGGAAAGCCTGTCAGATCATCCGCCGGGCGGCAAAGAAACGGCCGGACGGACATCGTCCTGCGGTGCTTGTCACGGGCTGCATGGCGCAGTCCCAGCCGGAACGGGCGGGGGCGATTGCCGGAGTAACGTATGTCTGCGGCACCAGAAACAAGCTGTCATGTGTAGAAAAAGCAGTGGAATCTGTTTCCCTTGCCGCTCTGCCGGAGACGGCGGAGATCCGTGTTCCTGAAGTCGACTGCTGCGGCTTTGAAGAAATGACCATCAACCGCTCGGAATCCGACCGGGCGAGAGCTTATATCAAAATCGAAGACGGCTGTGAAAACCGCTGCACGTATTGTGCGATCCCCGGTTCCAGAGGACTTGTGTCCTCCCGCAGACCGGACGAAGTCATCCGCGAAATGGAGCGGCTGGCGGATGCCGGATACCGGGAAATTGTGCTGACCGGTATTGAGATTGCCTCCTACGGGGCGGATTTCAAAGGGGACCCGCTGCTGAACGGATACCGTCTGATTGATCTGTTGGAAGCAGCGGATACGGTTCCCGGGGTCGAACGCATCCGGCTGGGGTCTTTGGAGCCCACCTATATGAAGCCGGCAACGGTTTCCCGGATGGCTGCGCTCCGACACCTTGCTCCGCATTTTCATCTGTCGCTGCAGAGCGGAGCGGATCATGTCCTTCATCTGATGAAGCGCAAGTACAGCATGCGTCATGTACGGACGATCCTTGCGGATATCAGAGAAAAAATACCGGATGTGATGTTCACAACGGATATCATGACGGGATTTCCCCAGGAAACTGCGGAAGACTTTGCGGAGACAATGGCATTCGCAAAAGAAGCAAAGCTCCTTCATATCCATGTTTTCCCCTATTCCCGCAGAAAGAATACTCCGGCTGACGCTATGAGCGGTCAGCTCTCCGGCGAGGAAAAGAGCCGCCGTGCATCTGCTCTGATTGCCGAACAGAACGAAATCGAAGCATCCATCTACCGAGAGCTTGCGGACACGCATCCCACAGTGACTTTCCTTGCCGAAACCTATGAGGACGGGGTTGTCATCGGGCACACGGCGAATTTCATGGAAGTCCACGTCAGATGCGACAGGGATCCGGGGCGGGATTTCTTCACGGTCTGTGTCACAGGTGCCGCCGGCAGCCATTTTACGGCGGAATTCTGAAATGCCGATTCTAAACAAAGGAGGCGCGCAGCGTCATGCAGAAACGGTTCTTTCTTGAGAAAAAAACGGAATATGCAGACGAGGCGCGCCGTATTTATCGGTTTCTGACTGAGCGGATGCAGCTGCACAGCATCACGGGTGTCCGGAAGCTGCGCTGTCTGCTTCTTGACGGCTGGGAGCCGTATATGGAAAAACTTCTGACAAAAGAGCTCTATATGAACCAGAGGACTGAGGATATCGTGGAAGAGTCCGCCTTTGCTGCGGCCTCGGCTGCCGAAAACACAGTCTGTGTCAGCTGGGTTCCCCTGTTCTGTCAGCCTGCGGAAGCACTGGAAGAAACCGCACTGCGCTGTGCTCTGTCCGGCAGTGTAGGAAGGGAACGCTCGGTTCCCGCACTGCGTCAGGCGGAGGTACTTCTTGTCTCCGGGATTTCGGAGGCGGAACACGGGAATGCGCTGCGGCGGGTCTTCATCAATCCTGCCTCCTCCGCGCCCATTGATCTTCTCCACCCAGGCGGAACGCTGCCGCCGATGACATCTTACGATGAATCCACAGAGCTTGTACTCCGCGGTTTTTGCCGTATGGAGCCGGACGCGCTGGTTTCTTTTGCCCTTGAGGCAGGCTTCCACATGTCGGAGGATGATCTGCGTTTTGTTCAGAGTTATTATTCTGTCGGCGAGAAACGTGATCCGACGCTTCTGGAGCTGCGCATGATCGACACCTACTGGTCCGATCACTGTCGGCATATCACGTTTTTGACCGCGCTGCAGGATCTCGAAATTGAAGATCCGGATATCAGCGCATCGTTTGAGAACTATCTTGCAGTGCGGGAATCCCTCTACGGAACCCGTCCGAAAAACATCACCCTCATGGACATGGCTACGCTGCCCGCCCGGTATTTCCGACGGGAGGAGAAACTCCCCCTGTCCGCGGAAACCGGAGAAAAGAACGCCTTTACCATCCGTGTTCCGGTGCGCATGACGGATCCCACAGCTCCGGGAGAACAGCTTGCCGAAGAATATACCCCCTATCTTCTGCATTTCAAAAATGAAACACACAATTTCCCCACCCAGAAGGAACCATATCTCGGTGCGGCATCCAGTTTCGGAGCCACGGTATGCGACCCTCTGTCTGCACGGGGAACGGTCATTGTTTCCATGCGGCTCTCTGCAAGTGCCGATCCTGCCGCCCCTCTGCCGCCGGACAGTCCGGATGTCAGCGGTTACCGGATCTGCCGGGAATCTGCAGACGGCTTCGCCGCCTTCGGCGCCCAGTGCGGTGTCCCTGTCGGACTGACACGGGAATGGATTCATCCGGGTTTTTCGACCCGTCACATGGAGATCTGCATGACAGCGGCAGCCGTACCGGAAGCGAACTGGCATTCCGGCCGCGCGGTGCCCGGCGATATCATTCTTCTGGTCGGTGCTCCCACCGGAAAAGACGGTATGGGCGGTACGCTGACAGCGTCTTCTCTGCATTCCCATGAAACTGCGGCAGAGGATTCCATGTACCGTTCCTTTGCACGTCCCGGTTATACCGCGCAGGTCGTCAACCCCCAGACGGAGCGCGCCCTGCTGCGTCTGATGCGCCGGACGGACGTCATGCGTCTGATCAAACGCGGCAACGATGTGGGAGCCGGCGGCCTCGGTGTGGCTGCGGGCGAGCTTGCGGAAGGTGTCCGCATCGACCTTGACAAAGTTCCGACCGTGCTCGATCGTTTTGACGGCAGCCGTCTGTCTCCCTGGGAGACCGCTGCTTCGGAAACGCTGGGACGGCTGGTTCTGGTAGCTGCCTCCATCCATGCCCCGGCTTTACAGGCGGCAGCAGCGGAGGAAGGTCTTTCCATGCAGATCATCGGCGTTGTCACCGCAGAGCGTCGGTTCCGCATGATGTGGCACGACCGTACCGTTTTGAACCTGTCCCGTGATTTTCTTGATTCCACCGGTGCGGAGCGTCGGATCCGTGCCTATATCCCCGCCGCCCACACGCTCAGCCTTTATACGGGCATTACCGACACAGGGGCTGGGGAAGATATCACCAGTCTATATATCCGGACACTGATGCAGCCGGAAGTCTGTTCTCAGAAACCTCTTTCCTCACGTTTTGATCATACGGTCGGCGGACGGACCGCATTTCTGCCTTTCGGCGGACGCGGGACGATGACGCCGCTGGACTTCACCGCAGTCCGCATGCCGGTCGAAGCACCGCTGCAGACGGAAACCTGTGCGGTCTTCTCCTACGGCTGTCTGCCTGCGGCTACGGAAAAAAGCCCCTATCACGGAGCGTATCTCTCTGTTTTACAGGCGATCTGCCGGATGGCGGCAGCCGGAATTCCGAGAAGTTCGGTCACGCTCTCCCTGCAGGAATGTTTTCCCGCCGTAAACGGTGACCCTGTACGCTTCGGTGTTCCGCTGGCTGCCATGCTCGGTGCATTTCAGGCGCAGATGGATTACAGCGTTGCCGCTGTGGGCGGCAAAGACAGCATGTCCGGCAGCAATGAAAACGGCGATATTCCGCCCACGGTCATCGCCTTTTCCGCGGCGGCGGCTGAACAGAATACCCTCTGCACATCCGAATTCAAAAAGAGCGGCAGCCGCGTCTATCTGCTTGCGCCCTCCATGGATGACAATGCGCTGCCTGATCCCGCTGATGAATGCGGTCTGCTTGACTACCTCGCCATGCTCCATGCAGATCATAAGATCCTTGCATGTGCTGCCGTAGGAGCAGGCGGCTGTGCGGCCGCTGTTGCCCAGATGTGCTTCGGCAATCACATCGGCTTCAACTATGAACTGCCCACAGGCGGACTGGCAATTTTTGAAGAGCTCCACGGTGCATTTCTTGTTGAGACCGATGAAGTGCTCCGTGGCACATTGCTCGGCTATACCAAAGATACTGCCAATATTTTCATAAACAATCGTATTCTGCCGCTGGAGCTTTTGCAGGATGCCTGGATGAAGCCGCAGCAGAAAATCTACCGGCAGCCCTCGGGCACGGAAGAAGCGACCATCGTTGCGGGTTTTCCATACCGCGCACAGAGTTACTCCGCCCCCTCCGTCGTCATTCCGGAGCCGAAAGTGCTCCTGCCCGTATTCCCCGGCATCAGTGATGAAGATGCCATGGCCGCTCGCTTCGAGGCACAGGGACTTGAGACACGCCGCTTTGTCTTCCGCGGACGCAGTGCAGAAGAATGGCGCTGTGCGGTGAATGCCTTTTCCGATGCTATCGGTGAATCCCAGATCCTCGCCTTTTCCGGCGGGTGCTGTCCGTCCTCGGGCGGTATGCCTGATCCGGCGGCAGCCTGTATCCGTGCGCTGTTTGCCGATCCGCTGCTATCCGAAGCGCTGGGACGGTTCCGGGAGGACGACAGCCGTCTGATGCTGGGAGCAGGCACGGGCTTTTCCTTCCTGCTTGCTATGGGAGCCTTTGCAGGCGATCCCTTCATCGGCGGGACTGACGGTCTTTCCCTTGCGGAAAATCCCTCCGGCAGGCTGACCGCCCAGACCGTGCGGGTGAAGATCATGTCGGTTTCCTCCCCCTGGATGCGGTATTCTTCTGTGGGCGATATTCTTCTGCTGCCGGTTTCCTCCGGTGCCGGACGGTGTCTTCTGCCGGGTGAAACGGTACTGCATCTTGCGGAGAACGGTCAGATCGCTGCGCAGTATGCCGATGCCGACGGCAATCCCACCATGGCTGCCGCTTGGAATCCCTTTGCTTCCGAATATGCTGTGGAAGGTATTTTCTCCCGTGACGGCCGTGTTTATGGAAGAATGGCGCACTGCGAGCGTGCAGACAACACCCTCTTTGCCAATGTTCCCGGAAACAAGGAACATGAAATCTTCCGCGCAGCAGCGGACTATTACAAAGTGCATTAAGCGAAAAAAACGGGATCATCCGAACTGCAGATGATCCCGTTTTGTTTTATTTCATTCATGACATTTTCCACCGCAGGTATGGCCTTCCGTATGGCAGTGATGTACTCCCCCGCCGTGGTGGTTGCACATGACATCCGGCTGATATGCAAGTGTGCCCGCAAGGAATGCGGTGACCGCTTCATCCGCGTCTCCGGATACACCGCCGTAGAGCTGAATTCCGGCTTCGGCAAGCGCCGCCTGTGCTCCGCCGCCGATACCACCGCAGATCAGGACCTTAACACCGCGTCCGGCAAGAAAACCTGCCAGCATACCGTGTCCCTGTCCCATGGTGTGAACCACCTGTGCGGAAACGACAGAACCGTCTTCAATATCATAGATTTTGAACTGCTCCGTGTGACCGAAGTGTTGAAAAATCTGTCCGTTCTCATAAGTGACTACAAGTTTCATAAATGGATTCTCCTTCTTTTTGTATCCTTCAAAAACAGTATACCATTAAACCATGACAGAACTGTGAATCGAGGGTGAATTTTCCTTTGATACCAGGATTGACAAAACGGGGAAAACATGGTACTATGGAACCATGGAATTTTCCATACCCAAAACTGATGATATGAGGGATCTAACGTGAAAAATAAATTTTTCACGCAGGTTTTGTGGCTTTCGCCGTCTTACGACGACGATTTTGCTTCGCAAAACCAGCCCCAATTCCCCAAGAAAGGAGGCTTTCGCAAAGCGAAAGCCATGAATGATTATCATGAATTTTCATGCTCTTGACCGTTATCTTGACAGCTTTTATCTTGAAAAGAACATTCCCGGTGCCGGAGTTTCTGTCTATCAACACGGAAAACTTCTTCACACCTACTGCACAGGTTATGCAAACGTGCAGGAAAAGCGGCCTTTTTCCGACGATACGATGATCAATCTCTATTCCGCGACCAAAATCTCCACCTGCACGGCAGGTCTGCGCATGGCGGAACGGGGTGAACTCGATCTGGACGCGCCGCTTTCTGTGTATCTGCCGGAATTTGAGCACATGAATGTACAGCATGAAGACGGCAGCGTCACCTGTGCAGAGCAGCCGATTCTCATTCGTCATCTCTTTTCCATGTCGGCGGGATTCTCCTATAACGGAGATCAGCCGGCCATCCGTCGGCTGAAAGCGGATAACCCTGCTCCCACCACGAGAGAGGTCATCCGTGCTATGGCAGAAGAACCGCTTTTATTTGAACCCGGTACCCATTTCCGCTACAGCTTCTGCCATGATGTTTTAGCAGCTGTTTATGAGGTGATCCGGGGAATCCCCTTTTCCGAAATTCTCCGGCAGGAAATCTTTGAGCCCCTCGGCATGAAGAATACCGTATTTCACCCGGATGAGACGCAGCTTCTCCGGATAGCACCGGAATATCACGGTTTCTGCGGAGCCCGGGGAACTGCCGATCATGTTATTCTGAAAGCCGGCGTCGACATGAATATGGGGCCGAACTATGAAAGCGGCGGAGGTGGTCTGATCTCCTGTATCAGGGATTACAGTCTTCTGGCCTCTGCTCTTGCAAACGGCGGCACTGCCCCGAATGGATATCGTCTCCTTCGCCCGGAAACCATAGACCGGATGCGGACCAATCAGCTCACGGAAGCCGGACTTGTTGATTTCGATGCCATGGGCGGGTGGAGCAAAGCCGGTTACGGCTACGGTCTCGGCGTGCGGACGCTCATGGACCGGGAGCGGAACCATTCGCTCAGTGCAAAAGGCGAATTCGGCTGGGACGGAGCGCTTGGCTGCTATCTCCTATCTGACCCGGAAAACGGTATCGGACTCTTCTATGCGCAGCAGGAGGGCGGCTCCCCCTGGTGGACCTGGCACGGCATGGTGCGTAATTACGCCTATGCGGCGATCCTCGGCGCTTAAAACTGTCATTGAGAGGACTGACTGCTTTTACAGTCGGTCCTTTCTTAATCATACAACAGCTGGTACAGCGTAAATATTATCAAGGTACAGATCATATACTGTTTCGGACAGGTTTTCCGTAAAATCACTTGAAAATAAAAGGGATTTTTGATATAATAATACTATATATCACCGTTTGTAAAGGAGGTATGCGGCTTGCGGACTGCAGTTCTGCGATTTCTTGGCGAGAGATGGTATGCAGCGGTGCTTTTTGTCCTGACGGCGGCAATGATCGTCTTTTTGCTTGCCATCGGACTTCTCCCTCATGCAAGACAGAACAGCACATCGACCCATGAGCCGCCGGGACCGATGGAACCTTCCCAGAAGAATTTCCGCACCGGAGCCGTCTGCGATCCTGCGAGAGAAGTGCGCGGATTGTGGATTCCCTCCGTGCTCAACATCACCTATCCCTCAAAGCCGGGACTTTCCTCGGATGAACTGAAAGCGGAACTGGATGCGCTTCTGGAAAGCGCGCGCTCCATGAATCTCAATACCCTTTGTCTGCAGGTGCGGCCTGCATCCGATGCGCTCTATCATTCCGCACTGTTCCCCACTTCAGCCTATCTTTCCGGGAAACAGGGAGAAGCGGCAGACGGAGACTTTGATGCGCTTGCCTATCTCTGTGAGATTGCCGCACAGGCAGAACCGCCGGTAGCGGTGTATGCGTGGGTCAATCCGCTCCGTGTGACCAGTGCGGGGCAGGATCCGGGGGAGCTTTCTCCTGACAATCCTGCGGTCCTGCATCCCGACTGGACCGTTTCCTATAACGGTGCTCTTTACTACAATGCAGCGATTCCCGGGGTACGGGATCTGATTGCCGCAGGGGTAAAAGAAATCTGCGATAACTATCCCGTTGCGGGGGTCATTTTCGACGACTATTTCTCTCCCTATCCCGTAAACGGGCAGAACGGCTCTCTTCTGCCCTTTGACGATGCCGGAGCTTATCAGACGATGGGCGGCGGTATGACGCTTGACGATTTCCGTCGGAGCAATGTCAATCAGATGGTAAAAGCCTGCTATGACGCTGTGCATGAAAGTTCTCTTACCATGCGTTTCGGCATTGCGCCCTTCGGCATCTGGCAGAACAATGACGGTAAAAACGGCGGCAGCGATACTGCCGGGATGAGCTCCTATTCCGCCATTTACTGTGATCCCCTTGCGTGGATGGAGGGCGGATATGTGGATTTCATCGCACCGCAGCTCTACTGGACCTTTGCGACCTCGGTTGCGCGGTATGATACCCTCGTCCGCTGGTGGAATGCACAGTGCGACCGCACGGGGACCGATCTCTGGATCGCCCATGCGACCTACCGCTATGATATCTGGAATACACCCGGCGAAATGCGGAATCAGATTGCCTTTGCCCGCAGTGAGATTTCCTATCGCGGCAGTCTGTTCTATGGCTATCCCGGACTGCGGGACAATACGCTCGGTATTACGGACGAAATACGGGCGATGTTTGAAGACAATATTTTCTACTATTCCGGCGACAAAGAGCCCGCAGACTGTGCGCCTCTTGTCGTCACAACGCCCGAAAACAATTCCCGGTGTGATGATGACGGAGTTTTCCTGCTGGGGCAAAGCGATCCTGCGTCGTCCGTGACTCTTGACGGCGTGCCGCTCTCCCGGACAAGAAACGGTTATTTTTCCGTTTACAAAACACTTCATCCGGGTGAGAACACCTTTGTGTTCCGGCAGGGAGATACAGATACCGTCTTTACCCTCTGGAACGGACAATATCCGCCGGGAACAGAGGCAGTATCCGCAGAAGAACCGGAAGACAGCGAAACCGCACTTCTGCCACTCGCAGTAAAAAGCGTTTCGCCTGCTGCGAATGTTCCCACCGCTGTGCATGGAAAGGAAACCGTGACCCTCTCCGTTTCAGCGGAGGAAGGCTGCAATATCTCCGTGGAGACGCCGTGGGATCACAGGATTTATACGCTGATATCTGACGCAGGAAAGCCCACTGTAGACGGAACTGCCGTCTACTCAGTCGACGTGACACTGCCGGAAGCGGAACCCGGAACGCTGTTATCACTCGGCACACCCGTTTATACGGTTTCCCGCTCTTCCGACCATGCGGAGCTGACTTTTCCGGGCGGTCCGGTTTATGCTGTCGGTGACGGGGCAAAGATTCCCGTGGAGGTCACAAAGGATGATACGGACCTAAAAACCGCGCGGAACAGCTGGTACTATGACGACTATGCTCCGGCGATGAGGGGGATGCGTGTCAACGCAGAACGCATTTCAGATGGATATGCGGAGTTACAGTTCGTGCACACCGCATATCTTGACGCCTCATGCATCCGGGTACTGGAAAACGAAGTGCTCCCTGTTTCCGCATCCATCGGAAAAATCTCCATGGAACGCTCCGAGGACGGGCGGAATTATCTGATCCATATTCCCACCGACAGTCCGGTTCCGACCAACTGCATCAAGGACGGGATGACCTTCACCATTCTGCTTTATCAGTCCCAGAGCGATGAAACCGGCTTTGCCATGCCGGAAAATCCGCTCTTTTCCTCGGTACGGGTAGAAAACCGGGAACGCCGCTGTGCCGTGGT
>JAKSPR010000065.1 GCA_024404655.1 Clostridia bacterium
GTATTCGTGTGAATCGTTACACACCGACACTCATCAGCGATGAAAACGGAAAGCCAGCGCAATACTGCTCCATCCCTGTCAAGCAGTACGGCCCCACGGTACCCTCTGAGGATGTGGGGACTTTCGGCGTCCTGATCGACCGCTTCTTCACAGCGCGGGATCATGTGGACCGTGTGAAGCAGCGTGCGGCGGACATTTTCAAGCTGCTGGCAAACGCGCAGTCCCGTCTGCAGAAGAAGATCGCCCAGCAGGAAAAGGCAATCGCCGCCTGTGCGGAGAAGGACAAATACAAAAAATGGGGCGATCTTGCGACCGCCAATATCTGGCAGCTCTCCCGCGGCATGACGGAGGCGGAGCTGATCGACTACGAGACGGAGAACATGGACACCGTGCGGGTGCCGCTGGACAACCGGCTCGCGCCCTCCCAGAACGCACAGCGGTTCTATAAGCGCTACAACAAGGCAAAGAACGCGGAAATCGTTTTAGCGGAGCAGATCGAGATCGCCAAAGGGGAAATCGCCTATCTTGACACGGTTTTTGATGCGCTGACCCATGCGGAGGTGGAAGCGGACCTCGATGAGATCCGGGACGAGCTCTATCACGCAGGCTATGCCTCCCGCATGAAGGCCTTTGAGGAACGGAAAAAGAAGCCGGTCAAGCCGATGGAGTTCCGCACGACCAACGGCTATCGGGTCCTCTGCGGCAAGAACAACCATCAGAACGAATACATCACCCACAAGCTGGCGTCGAAGAACGATTACTGGTTCCACGTAAAGAACCGTCCCGGCTCCCATGTCATCATGTTCTGTGCGGACGACGGAGACGACGTGCCGGAGATCGACTTCACGGAGGCTGCAACCATTGCGGCGTTCTACTCCACCTCCGGGGAAGCCAAGCATGTGGAAGTGGACTACACGCTGGTGCGGAATCTGAAAAAGCCGCCCCAGGCAAAACCCGGCATGGTGATCTATCACACCAACTGGTCCGCCTATGTGACCCCCGATGAGGAAACGGTCAAGCGGCTCCGCGTCGGAAAATCGTAACAACAGTAAAACGATACACATTTATATGTGTATCGTTTTACTCTAACACTGAAAGAGGTGACAGTATCATGAAGCAAGAGACTTTATCAAAAGGACAGCGTCTTTCCGAACTTTCCTTTCTGAATGTATTTTTCTGTTTTCTTGTAATGTTCATCCATGTATCAAGCGAACCTGTGACTGCTCTGCTGCCGGGATCATGGCAGGGGATGATCGTGACCCTCTGCTGGCGGTTCTGCTCCTTCGTGGTGCCGGGATTCTTATTTCTGTCGGGGCTGAAGCTCTTTCTGAACCGGCAGGGTCCGATTGATCTGACAAAATACTATGTCAGACGGTTCCGGACCATTTATGAGCCCTATCTGTTTGCGGTGCTCCTTTATAACTGCCTGTTTGCAGCGATTCCCTATTACAGTTATTCTGTCAAGGTTCCGAGGCTGCTTCACTATATTTTCCTTGGCGACCTTGTCAGTCATTTCTATTATATCGTGATTCTGGTCCAGTTTACAATCCTCCTCCCCCTCTGGCTCTGGATGATGAAGCGGGGGCGGCGCAGGGTATGGCTGGCGGTCTCCCTTGTTCTGACGCTGCTGTGCTCCGTGGTGCTGCCGGGGATTCCTGCGGTGAGCAGCCGTATCTCTTTTGCCTATAAC
The DNA here is from genome assembly GCA_024404655.1 of Clostridia bacterium. GTDB lineage: Bacteria > Bacillota > Clostridia > Oscillospirales > CAG-272 > RGIG3925. Next base: position 1,691 of record JAKSPR010000065.1, read on the forward strand.
GACCGGGTATTTTCAAGTTACCTGTTCTACTGGGTGCTTGGCTGCGTCTGCGGGGCGGAATATGACAAGGCCAAAGCGCTGGTATTCCGGCTGCGCGGGGTGATTCTTGTATTCTTCTGTGCGGCGCTGATTGCTGACCCGGTTCTGTTCGTTCTGAACCGTGCCGGAAAAATCGCGCTCCCAGCGGGGCTCATGGGGTATCTTCATTATATCTACTGCATCGCAGCGGTGCTGTTCTTCTTCACAGCGGTGATCTGGTTCGGCGGCCGGACAAAGCAGAAAGCGCTGCCCCCTGTGATCTCCGCCATTGACCGTGCCTCCTATCCGATTTATCTCTGGCACTGTGCGTTTATCTATATCGTGGATGAGTTCATGCGGGAAGCGTGGTTTCCGTGGCAGGCGATCTCCGTGCGATACGCGGTGCGGATTCTGTTTGTCATGGTGGGAACACCGCTTGTGTGTATCGTTTCACAAAAGATCCGCCGCTGGGCTGACGGAGTATCTCAACGATGAAAAAGGCACTGATCTATATTCACGGAAAAGGCGGGAATGTGGGGGAGAGTTCGCACTATGCTCCCCTGTTCCCGGAGTATGAAATTCTTGGGTTTGACTATCACGCGGAGACACCGTGGGAGGCAAAAGCTGAATTTGAGCACTATTTTGCAGCGTGCGCAAAACAGTATGACGCATTCTCCATCGTTGCCAACAGCATCGGAGCGTATTTCTTGCTCCATACCATGGATGCCATGGGAGACAGCTCCGTGTGTGCTCTGCCGGAGGCCGTTTATCTGATCTCCCCGGTGGTCGATATGGAGCATCTGATCTCTTCCATGATGCTGTGGGCCGGGGTAGACGAAGCTCGCCTGCGGACAGAAAAAGAAATTCCGACGGACTTCGGGGAGGTGCTCTCCTGGGAGTATCTTTCCTATGTAAAGGAACATCCCATCCGCATGAACAATGGATGTGTACCGACGGCGGTATTATGGGGATCCTCCGACAATCTGGTCCCGGAGGATGTGATCCGGGGCTTAGCAAAATGCTCCGGGGCGGAACTGACGATTTATCCCGGCGGGGAGCACTGGTTCCACACGGAGGAGCAGATGGCGTTCCTTGACCGTTGGATAACCGGGTTCCGGGCAAAAGTGACAGTGTCGGAATGATCTGATCGGTAGGACAATGAACGGAGGGCCAAACCGATGAAGCATCTTGCAAAGATTCTTTTATATTATGCATGGATCCCGCTGCTTGTGAGTATTCCGGGGATGTTTCTCGGATTTTTCGGGCTGTTCGGAGGGGCAGCTGTACTGGTCCCGCTGCTGGCAGCTGTGGTCTATCTGCTTTTCCGCAAAAAGCTGGATCTGCGGTATGCGGCGGCGGTGAACGGGATCGTTTGTCTTGCGCTGCTCCTGGTCTTTACGCTTTTTATGGTGATTGCCAAAGGAAACGCGGACGGGGTGCTGCTTTCGTATTTTTCCTATCTCACCCTGCCCTTTGCGCCGATGATGCTGATCTGTTTCCTTGCGGGCAAGAATCTTTTGCTCTATGTGACGGCGATATGCACCTATGCGGCGTCGTTTCTCGTTTCGGCGGTGCTTGGGAAACGATGGGGAAAACGTATCGTGCTGTCAGCGGCGGTCTGTGCTTTATGTGCCGTCGTCTGTGTATACTGTTATGCAAACCGTCCCGAGGTGAAGTACGGCGGGCACGGATTTGACTATATGCACGGGTATTCCAGCACGGATTTTACGGACTACACAGTCTATGCGGAGCCGTCAAAGCTGGCGTTGACGGAACACTCTGTCGATTTTATCGTGGAGAATGAGGACGATATGCCCGTCCTTGATGGGGCGGAAGCCTGTTATCCGCTCTATGCGGCCTTTGCAAAAGCGGCCTACAGGGATATTGACAATATCGAGCGGGGCTATCTGAACACGGACTATGACCGCAGTACAAACGGAAAAATAGTCACGTTCACCAACTCCGTGCGGGGCTATATCCGGCTGCTCTTCGGGGAGGTCGATCTGTTTTTCGGTGCGCGGCCCTCAGCGGAGCAGATGAAAGAAGCGGCGGAATCGGGAAAAGAACTGGTCGTGACGCCCATTGCAAAAGAGGCCTTTGTCTTCTTTGTCGAAGCCGACAACCCGGTGGACAATCTGACCTCGGATGAAATCCGTGCCATCTATCACGGAGATATTACCGACTGGTCGGAGGTCGGCGGAGCAAAGCAGGAGATCATCGCCTTTCAGCGTCCCGCCAATTCCGGATCCCAGACCATGATGGAATACTTCATGGGGGATGTGACGCTGAAAGAGCCAAAGACCTATGAAAAAGTGGACGCCATGGTGGGCGTCATCCGGCATGTGGCGCAGTACGCAAACGAAAACGGCGCTGTCGGCTACTCTTTCCGGTATTTTTTAGAGGAACTGAATCAGGAAAAAGGCGTGAAGATGCTCTCGGTGGACGGGGTCTATCCCTCAAAAGAGAATATCGAAAACGGCAGTTATCCGCTCGTCACAAACGTCTGCCTCATCACAAGGAAAGACAATGATAACCCCAACGTTCAGAAAATGATCGACTTCATTCTGTCGGAGGACGGACAGGAGATCATCAAAAAAACAGGCTATTCCGGGATCCGGTAACAAAGCAAAATATTCAGACCAAAACACCGCCGCAGGAATGATTCCTGCGGCGGTGCTGTGTTTTCTGTTATGCCTTATAGGGATTTTCCAGGCCGTACACGGTTTTGACGGCGTCGTAGATGCGCTTGTACTTTTCAAACTGCTCCGCATAGCGGGCGTGAACCGCCTCGTTTGGCTCATAGGTCTTTTTGATGCGGACGAGGTTCGATGCGGCCTCTTCAAGATTCTTATATCTGCCCTTTGCAACTGCGCCCAGCATGATGCAGCCGATGGCTCCGGCTTCGGGGTTTTCGAGGGTATTGACGGGGAGACCCGTGATATCCGCCTTGATCTGCATCCAGACAGAGGACCGGGAGCCGCCGCCGACGGCGTTGAGAGCTTTGACATTGATGCCGCCGCTTCGCAGCATTTCAAGGTTCAGCATCATCTCATAGGTGACGCCCTCCATGGTGGCGCGGTAGAAATCGCCTTTGGTCGTTTCCAGGGACAGGCCGAAGACGGCACCCTTGGACTGCATATCCATATACGGGGTAGCAGAGCCGGAGAAGTGGGGCATGATGAGGATATCCGTGGGGTCCTTCGGGATCATCTGATCCAGCAGCTGATATGCGCTCTTGCCCTGCTTTGCCGCGTCGTTTTTCACGTCCGCCGCGATGGTATCGCGGAACCACTGGAGCAGCGCTCCGCCGCAGTAGCAGAAGGCATAGGTTGCGTAGCGGCCGGGGATGGAATGCGGGGTACAGACATAGCCGCGGTTCAGAAGGGCTGGGTCCGTGAACGGTTTATCCACCACCGGTGTGATGCACTCGACGGTTCCCATACCGTCGACGGAGGTACCGGGGAGCAGTGCGCCCGCACCGGTGGCTGCGGCGATCTGGTCATGAGCGCCGTTTATGATGAGGGTATCGGGGGAGAGATTCAGCTCCTCACAGAGTTCAGGCAGGATGGTGCCTGCGACGGTACCTGCGGAAACCGGGCGGGAGAAGATGGACTTATCCACGCCTGCGTGGCCGAGGACGAAGTCGCTCCAGCATTTATTGACGACATCAAAGGCAAGGGTTCTCGATGCGCAGGAGTCGGAGACCTGTGCCTCGCCGGACAGTCTCCAGACGGCGTAGTCCTCGATCAAAAAGAATTTCCAGATCTTTTCGTAGATTTCAGGGTGCTCCGATTTATACCACAGGATTTTCGGGAGGGTATACATCGGATGAGGCTTCATGCAGAGGGTGCGCATGATATTCTCTTTGCCGGCGGAGGCGCAGAGTGCGTCTGTTTCCGCCTGTCCTTTGTTATCGGTATAAAGGACGATTCCGTGGAGGACCTTACCGTTTTTATCAACAGGAACGCCTGCCTCACCGAAAGAGGTGACAATGATGGCCTCCACTTCTTCTTTGCCGTCGGTATTGACTTTGCAGCCCTGTGCGCCGACAGCGATGACCTCGCGGATACAGTTCCACATGAGGTCTGCGTCAAGTTCGTGTTCGCCGCCTGCGCGGCTGGCGGGATATTCTCTGTACTCGCCGGAAATATAGGTACCCTCCGCGGAGTAGACGACGCTCTTACAGCCGCTGGTGCCGAGGTCCAGTCCCATGAATGCCATGATGATGGCTCCTTTCCCTGTTTTGGTTCTTTTTTCATAGTGTGGAGTTGTTTTGTTCAAGTATACCAAAGTCGCGGAGAAATTGCAAGGGGAAACGGGGTTGTTTTCAAAGAAAATCAAAAAGATTTTTTTCTATCGGCAATTCTCTTGACACATCCGGGGATGGATGATATAATTGTCATATCATGGCAGACAATTATAAAAAATTCAGTTTTATATGATTTTCGGGAGGCATGACGTATGAGCAGACCTTTTCGGGCGGTCGGCGCGATTCTGACGATTTTTTCCATGGTTCTGACCGGATTGTTCGGCTGGATGCGGGTCGGGGATTATTTTCTATACTACGGTGAGCGGTTTGAGCGCTGTCCTTCTCCCACGTTTCTCAGCTATCAAACCCGAGATGCGGCGACGTTTACCGCGGTCACCATCCTGCTGTTGGCGCTGGAAATTTTTCTGTTCACGGTGATTTTGCGAAACGGGAAACATACTCGGCTCTGTTATCTCTCCATGGCGCTGGTTTCTGTCGCTGCGGCAGTTTGTCATCTGGCAATCCGGAATTATGATCTTGCGATTGTGGAAACCGTGATCACGACGTTTTTGTATCTGATCGGAGTCGGAATTTCCGTCTGGCTCCTTAAGTCCGCAGAACAGCGCGGGGTCAGAACCGCGGTGATTCTTGGGGTTCTTTTTGCCGGAGCAGCGATCCTTCTGAAAATGCCCATGTTTGCGGTTCTGGCCGCCGGGGGTTTTCTTGGGTGCAGATCGAATATCTGATTTTTTCCCGCCGCACAAAAGCGGCGGGGATTTTTTTTGCGCGTTTGCGGCGCTGGCGGTGCTTGCAGAGCAGGTAAAGCAGAGAAATCATTTCTCCTTTGCGACATTGCCAAAGGTTATGGATTTTTGATGCGGAAAAGCAGTTTTTCCACTAAAAATCGCCTTTTCAGCCTTGCATCTTCCCCCCTGCTATGATATAATAGAAAAAAGAAACCAACAAGAAAGGAAAGACCCGCTTATAAATCGCGGGCCGCGGCAACAATTCATGCTGACCTCCGAGCTCTACACGCCCCTGACCGCAGGTGAGATTCTCCCTGCCGGATGGCTTCTGACCCAACTGAAAACCGAGGCTTCCGGCCTTTCCGGAAACCTCGATAAAATCTGGCCCGACGTCCGGGACAGCCGCTGGATCGGCGGCTCCTGCGATGGCTGGGAACGTGTTCCCTACTGGCTTGACGGCTTTGTGCCGCTGGCCTATCTGCTCCGGGATGACGATATGATGAAAAGAGCGAAGCGCTATATCGACGCGATCCTTGCGGGACAGTGTGAGGACGGCTGGCTCTGCCCGTGCTCTGATGAGGACCGTGCAGGGTACGATATGTGGGCGCTTCTGCTGATTTCAAAAGTTCTTGTGCTTTATGCCGACTGTGAGCCGTCATACGCTGACAGAATCGAAACCGTTCTTATGAAAGCATTCCGTCAGGCAGACGGGCATCTGCGGGAGCATCCCCTGTTCAACTGGGGCAAATACCGCTGGTTTGAGGGTCTTGTGGCCGTTTACTGGCTCTATGAGAGAACCAAAGACGAATGGCTGCTCTCCTTTGCCGATCTGCTCCATGAGCAGGGAAAAGACTACACCGCACTGATCGACCGGGAATTTGACGCCTACAAGATCCCCGAAAAGAAGTGGCAGTGGGACACCCATGTTGTCAACCTCGCCATGGCGATCAAGTCCGAAGGGTTCTGGCAGAAGCGGATGGGAGCATCAAACGCAGACTGCGGCGTATTTCCCCGTCACATGTATGAGACGCTGATGCAGTATCACGGCATGGCAAACGGTCATTTCACGGGCGATGAATGTCTTGACGGACGCGCGCCCATTCAGGGTACGGAGCTCTGCGGCGTGGTGGAGGCGATGTACTCCTACGAGCAGCTGCTGGCACTGACCGGAGATACTTATTTCGGCGATCTTCTGGAAAAGGTGACCTTCAACGCCCTGCCTGCGACGACCTCCACGGATATGTGGACGCACCAGTACGATCAGCAGATCAACCAGATCGCCTGTGCGCCGGAAAGCGAGCATGTCATTTTCGGCAGCAACGGACGTGAGGCCAACTCCTTCGGTCTTGAGCCGAACTACGGCTGCTGCACCGCCAATATGCCTCAGGGCTGGCCGAAGCTGGCGCTGGCAGTCTTTATGAAAAACGAAAATGCCATCTTCTCTGCGCTGCCTCTTGCGGCGGAAGCGAAGATCACGATGCACGGTGTTCCCGTTTCCGTGCGGTGTGAGAGCGCTTATCCCTTCCGTGACAGCTACTCCTATGTGGTAAAGACGGATGCGCCTGTGGAGTTTTCCCTTGATCTGCGCATTCCCGGCACGGCGAAAACGGCATCCATCAACGGTGAGGCGGTCAAACCCGGCTCTGTTCATCACATTCTGAAAACGTGGGAGGGCGAGACCGTCATCACGGTTTCCCTGACCTTTGATATCTGCGTCGAATCTGCGGGCTACGGGGAGCTGCAGTGCGTGCGCCGCGGTGCACTGCTCTATGCGCTGCCCGTAAAGGCCACCCGCATCATGAAGGAATACGAAGCAAACGGCGTTATCCGCAAGTTCCCGTACTGTGACTATCATCTCTATCCCGCTGAAAACTGGGAATACGGATTTGCAGGTGTTAAGGAGCTCTCCTTTGCGGAAAACAGCTTTGATGAGACTTCTCCTGTCTTTTCCGAGGATCGTCCTCCGGTGGTCATCTGCACGCCCCTTGCCCCCATCAACTGGGGCAAAGAGCCCGGCTTTGCGTGGGTCTGCGCGGCGGAGCCGAAGGAAACGGTCCCCGTCGGAGAACCCCGCATGATGACGCTGATTCCCTACGGCTGCACCGATCTGCGCATGACGGCGATGCCGGTACTCAAATAAACAGTTTACCAAACGTCTTTGAAAGGACTGACATTATCCATGAAAACAATCGGCATCCGGCGGATGCTTACCGTCCTTTGTGCGGCGGGGCTGCTCTGCGGTGTACTCGGTTCGGTGACCGGGTGCGGGGCGGAGACTGCCGTCGGGACGGATATGCCCGGAAGCGAAACGGTAACGGAAGCGGTCGGAAAGCTAAGTCCCATCGACTTTGACAATTCCGCCCTGATTCCGGCGATTCTGCCCGAAGATCAGGTGAAAATGGAGACGACGGATCGTCTTTCCACGCCGGACTGGTTCAAATCGGTCATTATGGTGGAGCTGCGCATCGGCACTGCGACGCCGGAAGGCACCTTTGAAGCGGCGATTCCCCTCCTTGACCACTATGCGGAAATGGGGGTCAACTGTCTGTGGCTGACGCCTATCTATGAGCACGGTATCGGCGGAAACGGTTACGGCAACTACGGTCTTCACACGCTGGAACCGTCTCTCACCGGGACGAATGACACAGACGAGGGCTGGGAAGTCGTCAGGCATTTTGTGGACGAGGCCCATGCAAGAAACATCCGTGTTCTTTTCGATATTGTCACATGGGGCACGATGAAATCCGCGCCGCTGATCGAAGAACATCCCGAATTTTTCTCCGGGGGCGAGGCGTGGGGCAATGCGGCCTTTGACTGGAGTTCAAAAGAACTCAAAGAATGGTTTATCGGTCAGGCCGTTGACAACATTCTGCGCACCGGTGCGGACGGCTACCGCTGTGACTGTGAGCCCAATTATGCAGGCTACAAGGTCTTCGGGGAGATCCGGGACCGGCTGCTGGAAAAAGGCCGGAAGATCGTTCTCCTTGCCGAGGACGGCAACGCCCGCAAGAACGCCTTTGAAGTGGAAATGGACAGCGTTCTTGACTTCACCCTGCGCACGCGGGGACTGCAGTATCAGGACCCCATGCACTTCTATCTTGACGATTACAACATCGTGGATTCGGTAAAGACCGGCGTCGGCATCGGCATGCAGACTTTGCAGGAAAACAAAAAGAGCGGCCAGAGCCGCTTCTACACCTTCTGTGTCTCCAACCATGATTATCAATGGCGGGTAGTCAATTCAAACCGTCTTGTCATCGGTTATCAGGCCTTGTTTGCGCCTTTTATTCCCTACTGGTACATGGGGGATGAGTGCGGGGTGACGATGGATTATCAGGCGGTGCTTTACGATATTCCCGTGGATGCGGAGCTGATCGAAGACGAGGCTTTCTATGGGGACGTCAAGCAGATGATCCGCATCCGCAGAACTTACCCCGATATCTTTGAATATTTCCCGGACGATCACAGAAAGTCCAATATCTGTGCTGTGAAGACCTCGGGGCTCACCAAGCTCCAAGCCTATGCGCGGTATATGGGTGATCACGGGATCATGATCATTCCGAACTACGAAAAGAATGCAGACGGCTCCTTTGAAGCGGTGATTCCCTATGGGGATATGAAGCTGCCGGGCGGCGTTTATCGTCTGACGGATCTTCTCACGGGGGAAGTTCTCGGGGAAGGCGAACAGAGTGCGCTTGCGTCCTTTACCGGGGTCGTTCCCTACGAGCATATCGGCGTTTATCTCATCCAAAAAATCAGCTGACAATTATCCGGGGCGGGTTTCCTGCTCCTGTTCCAGAAAGGCATTGAATCTGTTATGACAATCGAAAACATTCTGAAAACCGTATCAAAACCCGGGCGATACACGGGCGGAGAGCTCAGTCAGACCATCAAGAACAAAGCGGATGTCCGCTGCCGGTGGGCGTTCTGCTTTCCCGATACATACGAGATCGGCATGTCCAATCTCGGTATGAAGCTGCTGTACGGCGCTCTGAACCGGGAACCGGACGTGTGGTGCGAACGATGCTTTGCGCCGTGGACCGACATGGAAGAAAAAATGCGGAAATACCATATTCCGCTGTGGGCGCTGGAAAGCGGCGATCCGCTGAAAGATTTCGACGTGATCTCCTTCTCTCTCGGCTATGAGCTTTCCTATTCCAACGTGCTTTACATGCTGGACCTCGCCGGGATCCCGCTTTCTTCAAAAGAGCGTGGGGAGGATGATCCCATCATCGCGGCGGGCGGCTGCTGTGTCTACAATCCCGAGCCCCTTGCGGACTTCATCGACATTTTCTCCATCGGAGAAGGCGAAGCAGCGCTGCCGGAGCTGGCGCGGCTGTATATCCGCATGAAAGAGGACGGCAGCTAC
>JAKSPR010000066.1 GCA_024404655.1 Clostridia bacterium
TAACGATACTTTCATCGCAATATCGTATTGACGGAGACCGTTTGCCGTGCTATAATTAAAGAAAAATTCTTGCATCCGCACGCCGGACAATGCTTCTGTCCGGAGATGTCCGATGATATCAAGTCTATACCACAGGAAGGCGAAAATAACACGATGACAATTTTTGATGAACTGTACGAATTTGGGAAAAGACGCGCAAAGCAGACAGTCTGGGTTTTCAGCGACCTGCAGCAGGGAAAATATGAAAATGCAAAGCGGTGTCTGGATACCTCCCTTGAGGACTATGAAATGCTGGGAAGACCGGCTGATATGATGTGGTACCTCGGCGATTCCACAGAATCGGCGAATTTTACCGAGCTGACCCGCATGGCTGAACTGCAGATTGATGCATTTGAAAAACTCGGCATCCCGCTGTGCTACGCGACGGGCAATCACGATTATGACTACCCCGAGGCGTGTCATCGGAACAATGTGCCGTTCACAATGCCTTTCTACGATGCCGTACGGGAGCATAAAAACTGGTATACGACAAAATCCTGTGATGAAACCTGGTTCAAGGTACCTTTCGGTAATTTCATGGTCTATTTCTTCTGTGACCATGTGGCAAAGGACAACAGCTGGTGCTCTACTCATAACTGGTATCGCTACGGTCGTGAAAATTATCCTTATACTGCAGAACATTTTGCCGCTATCCGCCGGGATATGGAGACCTGCGGCGCACCGAATATCATCACCGCTTCTCACTACGGTTTCCCCGGGGGCAACCGGGATACGGCAATTCTGTCCCTCATTCAGCCCCTGCCGCTGAACGTACGTCTGCATCTCTACGGACATTCCCATATCGGTGAATACAGCTGTCCGCAGAACCGCATTTTCTCTCAGATCCAGTGGGTGGACTGGCAGGATATCCCGCAGGTCGATGTTTCCTCCTTTGAAGATATCCGCGGTTCCTACTGCCGTTCCGTGATGATGCAGGTCTATGAGGATGATACCCTGGGTCGGTTCCTCCGTAATCAGAAGCAGCACAGAATTGTGTCAGCATTCTCCCCGTCCTGCAATTCTGCCGAAAGACCCCACGGGTACGAAGCCCATGCCAAAAAGGTCAATCCGGCTGACATCCTGCCGAATCCCTGACGGCGCATATCGAAAAACAGGAATACCCGCTGTACCCCTTTTGTGAAAACCATGGGGATGCAGCGGGTATTTTGTTTGTCTGAATGAAATATTGCGGCGGGTTCAGATCAAGCGTCTTCTCTTGCTCCGAGAAGTGCATTCATCTTTTCTCTTTCATACTGTGTTGTATAAAGAGAGTGATAATAACCCTTCATCTTCATCAGTTCAGCATGGGTGCCGGATTCGATGATGGTTCCGTTTTTGACAACGAGGATGATGTCGGCTTCCCGGATCGTGGAAAGACGATGGGCAATGACAAAGGATGTTCTTCCAGCGATCACTGTGGTGATGGCATTCTGAATGAGCTGTTCCGTAAAGGTGTCAATGGAAGAGGTTGCCTCATCAAGGACCAGAATTCTCGGATCGGCAATAATTGCTCTTGCAAAGGAGATCAGCTGTTTTTCACCGGTGGACAGTAAGTCACCGCCTTCGCCTACCTGCGTATCAAGACCTGCTTCGTTCTTTGCTATGATCTTGTCTGCGGAAACGATCCGGAGTGCTTCCATGATCTCCTCATCCGTGGCATCCGGTGCACCGTATCTCAGATTGTCCCGGATGGTTCCGGAGAACAGATGCGGGGTCTGGAGCACATAACCGATGTGGGAATGAAGCCAGAGCTGGGAACGTTCTCTTGCATCACGTCCGTCAATGAGGACGCGGCCCTGCGTCGGCTCAAAGAACCGGCAGACCAGATTGACAAGAGTTGACTTGCCTGCACCGGTTTCGCCGACAATGGCAACATTGGTGCCGAAGGGAATCTTCAGATTGAAGTGGTTGAGAACGTATTCTTCACCGTCCGGATATTTGAAGGAAACATCCTCAAATTCAATATCGCCGCGGATGTCCTCCCAGTTTTCTTTTTTCGGATGGAACATGTCACCGTATTTTTCGGTGATCTCGGCAGAATCGGCAACGTCGGATTCCGTTTCAAGGAGCTTTGTGATCCGCTCGATATTGACCTGTACGGTGATGAGGTTGGAAATGGAACTGACCACCCACTGGATCGGACCCATGATACCCATGGCATAGGACATGAAAATGGAAAGGGTACCGATCTCAAGAAGCTGTTCGAGGGTGATATGACCGCCGTACCAGAGAACCGCCGCCAGCGCAACATAGGAAGCGGTGGCAAGTGAGCCCCAGAGAAGACCGTGGAAACCGGCTTCTTTGACGGAATGACGCTTCATATCTTCGGTCTCATCCTGATACTCGCTGATCATTTTGTCCTCACATACCAGTGTTTTCATGGTCTTTGCACCGGTGATGCCCTCATTGATGGAGCCCGTGATCTTCGAGTTCAGATGCCGCATCACTCTCTGATACCAGGAGAGCTTCTTTTTAAGCACCGCACTGATGATGACGACAAGCGGAATGACAAGGACTACGAACAGGGTGAGAAGCGGATTGATCGAAAGCATGACCGCGATAGCGCCGACGAAATACGTGGTGTTGTAAACGGCGTCCATCATCTCCCAGGACACAAGACCGCCGATGCGTCCGGAGTCCGACATGATTCTGGAATGGATGTAGCCGACACTGTTCTGGTTGAAATAGGAGAAGGAAAGGGTCTGTACGTGATCAAAGCTCTTCTGCTTGAGATCACGGCCGATGTACATTTCCAGTCTGGAACAGCAGAGGGATGAATTATAGCCGCAGAAGACCTTGATCAGGAGCACCGCAATATAGAGAATGATGAAAAAGGGAAGTGTATCAATGGTGTTTTCCGCGATGTAGTGATTGATGGAATATCTCTGGAACAGAGGCATGATAACATCGCCGAGGGTGGAGAATGCACCGATCAACATCATGAAGATGATCATCCGGCGATAGGGTTTCAGATGGGGAAGCAGTTTCGGGATACCGAAATACTTCAGATGGACGGATTCTTCTTCCAGCTTTTTGTATTCAGCTTCAGTCATTCTGATCACCTCCCTTTGTCTGGATGTCATTGATCTTGGAGTACAGGCCGCCAGCCTTTACCAGTTCGTCATGAGTACCGTGCTCGATGATCTTGCCGCTGTCAAGGACGATGATGTTGTCCGCTGCCATGAGGGTCGAGATCCGGTGCGCAATGATGATGACTGTCGCACCTTTGAGCTCGGTATTGATTGCCCGGCGGATTTTTGCGTCGGTCTCTGCATCGACTGCTGACAGGGAGTCGTCAAAGATGACGATCGGTGATCCCTGATAGAGCGTTCTTGCAATGGCGACTCGCTGCTTCTGACCGCCTGAGAGGGTGACACCGCGCTCGCCGACCATGGTGTCATAGCCGTTTGCAAAGGTGTCGATGGTATCGGTAAGACATGCGATGGAAGCGCTCTTTGCAAGCGTTTCTTCATTTCCGCCGTCTGTATCCGTGATCTGAATGTTATCCTTGATGGTGCGGGAGAACAGGTATGGTTCCTGCAATACGATTCCGATAGATTTTCTAAGAGACGATGCTTTGACATCCGCAATATTCGTGCCGGCGATGGTGATGCAGCCTTCATCGACATTATATAGACGGCAGAGCAGCTGGACAAGGGTGGATTTGCCGGAACCGGTCATACCGATGATGCCGAGGGTGGAGCCGTTTTTGATCTTAAAGGAGATATCATCAAGAACCTTGTTTTCTCCATCGTAGGAGAAAGAAACGTTCTTGAATTCGATATCGCCTGACGGGTCGCATTCTTTCGCATCCGGAACATCTTTTTCGGGTTCAGCATCCAGAATCTCACCGACACGAACAAAGGATATCCCCGCTTTGTTCATTTCGGTGATGATGCGTCCGAGGTGGTGAACCGGCCACACAAGCATGGAGTTATAGGAGACCGCTGCAATGAATTCACCCGTGGACAGTTCTCCGTGTACGGAAAGCAGGACACCGGATACCAGGATCACAAGGCACTGCAGTCCCATGACGATATCACCGAAATTCCAGAACATCGCCATCAGCCGCATGAGGTTGATCCAGCACTGGGTATAGAACTGGTTCTGTTTCTTGAATTTTTCTACTTCATATACTTCACGGCCGAATGCACGGACAACTCTGACACCGGTCAGGTTTTCCTGGCAGATAGCAGAGAGCTTGCCTTCATTTTCGTCGCACAGACGGAATCCTTTTGAGATTTTTTTTGAGAACAGAGAAGTATAGAGAAGAATGATGGGAAGGGTGCAGAAGGTGATGATCGACATCTTGATGTTGACGGACATGACGAAGAATATCGAGAACAGGATATTGATCGAGATGCTGAGCAGATTTGCGAGCTGATCGGCAAGGAAAGACTGGATCGTGCCGACGTCCGAAGTGCATCTCTGGATGATATCACCGGTCTGATTCTTGACGAACCAGGAAAAGGGCAGGTGTGTGATGTGCTCATAGAGCGTATTTCTCATCGTCTGCACGAGCGTTTCACTTGCCCGTCTGTCCCAGACCTGTTTCAGATACTTCATCAGACCCAGAAGCAGGGCGAGAATCAGAACGACTACAGCGATCACCCACAGGTTGTTCCGTAGATATTCAGCTGAAACGAAACGCTCCAGAAAAGACGGGACTGTTCCCGAGCCGTCAAGAACAGTATCAACAGTAAAACTGATGATTTTCGGGAAACAGAGCTCAATCACTGAACCAAGCATCGCTGCGAGGATTCCCAGAAGAAAGAATCCGATGGCATTTTTGGCAAATTTCCTGCATAAGCGGAAAATGACATGCTTTTTGACCTTAGGTGTTTTGTCTTCCAAAGTGTACCTCCTGTGTGATTCCATGGTTAAGAACTTTGTGATAACGGAACACAAACATGCAGATTATATCATATAATCAGGAAATATGCAATATGCAGAATGTATTAGAATGAAAATATCCGCCATCCTCCCAGCAAACCGGACTGGGGAGACAACGGATATTCTGCGTTATTGCCTGATGTGCTGATACGAAAAACATGCATTCTTCAGAAGATACAAGTATTCATGGATTTTGCGTTGACATTTGCTTTGAAGAACTGTATAATAGAAGAAAGAACAGTGCAGACGCAGGGAACTGATTTTTGGTGTCTGCCGTAAAACTGTACCATACAGATCAGGAGGGAAAACAATATGAATGTATCCGTAGAAATAAAAAACGGTCAGCGTGGGATTTCCATTGACGGAAAGTATTATCCGCCTCTTGCGTTCACATCGTTCCGGGCCAATCCCAGAAATGTCAGTGAAGTCTATGCGTCCGGTGTACGTCTGTTTACAGTGCTGTCAAGCGGGGTCATTTCGGGTCTCGGTGTCCCGTATTCCCGTTATGGAGAGTCCTGGATTGGGGACGGGACCTACGATTTTGAACCGGTCGACCGGCAGATGGACATGTTTTTACAGAATGCGCCCGATGGTTATTTTGCGCCGATGTTTCAGATCGACACCCGTCCATGGTATCTTGAAAAGCATTCTGAGTATCCCAATTCCTTTACCCATCTTTCGCAGATTGCCGGAGATCCGGGCTTCCGCGATGATGTAACAGCATATCTTCGGGCAGTCGTCAGCCATTGCGAGGAAAAGTATGGCGACAGAATCTTCGGCTATTTTCTGCTCGGCGGTACAACAACAGAATGGTTTTCCGATCATGACTATGAGGCTTCTCATCCGATCAAAGAGGCTGCATTCCGCAGATATCTGCATGATGACCATGCGAAACTGCCTGAACCCGAAGCGTTTGCCCGGCCGGGAAAAGTCTTTCTTGATCCCGCAGAGGAACCGGTCAGAGAGGCACGGCAGTTCCATGCAGAACTGATTTCCGATCTGGTCCTGCACTGCGCCCGCGCTGTCAACGATATCACCGGACATAAGAAGCTGCTCGGCATGTACTTCGGATATCTGTTTGAGCTTGGAACGCCGAGACTGCATAATGCCGGTCATCTTGCGTATGAATCGGTGTTCTGCTCCGATGAGATCGACATGATTTCCAGCCCGTCTTCCTATGCTTATCGCTCTTTGAATGACCCCAGCGCATTCATGGTGACGAACAAGTCGCTTGATATCCGGAATAAGCTCTATTTCTTAGAGTTCGATCACCGTACCCACACGATTCCCATGGTGATCAATGAACCGATCGATGTAAATGACCGAAATACGAGCTTCAAATCCGGCATTTTTCCGGGTGCTGAGAACCGCTGCGCAACAGAAACGGACTCAGTCAACCTCATGTATCGGGTTTTGCTTCGGTGTCAGGCGAATCATGTGGCTCGGTGGTGGTTTGACATGTTTGACGGCTGGTTCCGCTCTGACGGCATGCTTGCAGCCATGAAAAACATGACGGAGATTCAGGACCGTCTCACGACGTACCCGCGGGAGAGTGCAGCAGAGGTCGCGGTCTTTGCCGAGGGCGGCGAATCCATGTATCATGTCCGTAAAAGCGCGCCTGTCGCAAAATCCCTTTCCGATATCCGCAGGACCTTTGCCGAAGCGGGTGCTCCCTATGATCTTTATTCGACCTTTGATCTTGTTTCCATGCCGGAGTTATTTGCAAAATACCGGATGTTCATTTTCATTGACTGCTATGCGATCTCTGAGAAAACAAGGGCAATCATCGACAGTGTTTGTCGACAGGCAGGAAAGACTGTCCTCTTCCTCTATGCACCGGACTACGCGACGGGCTTTGAAAATACTGCTGAGCGCATTTCTGCTTTCACAGGTATTCATGTAAAAGAGCAGGATACCGGATGCGGTAAACTGGTTTGGGACGGAGTCCCTACAAAAGAACCTGCAGCACCGTGTTTCTGTATTGATGACCCCGATGCTGTTCCGCTTGCTTCTTTTGAAAACGGAAAAACCGCTGCCGCGGAAACGGAAAAAGACGGGTGTACAACCGTTTATCTTGCCTCTTATGATATGCCTTCCGGCTTTCTGCGCATGCTGTATCATCGGCACGGCATTTTTGTGTATTCTGAGGATTCCCATGTATATACCTATCCGGATTCCGCTTTGATCGGTGTCTATCTTGCTGTGGACAGCGATGCAGTGATCTCCGTAAAGGAAGACGGAATCTATACCGATCTGATAGAAGGCGGCAGTTATACTGCTGAGAACGGAAAACTTGTTCTGCCGGTCAAGCCGGTCAGAGCGTTCCTGCTCGCAAGACAAATGCCCGGCTCAATCCGATGATCTCATTAAAGAGTGCATTTGCGGGAAAATTCCGGTGTTGCTCCAAAATTAACATATTGTTCAGATTTCGTATAATAAAAGTTCATAATAATACGATATATTGATAAAAATAGGGTTGGTGTTTTTTTCGGGGGCTTTCTGCCGAAAATGCCCGAAAACGGGGATTTTTCAAGGTGACAGGCAAGTCCGGAAACCAAATGATTCAATGTTTCAAGTATAAACTTTTTGTTAAGCAACCGGTCGTTGCTGCAACGATATTTAGGAGGCAAATATGATCATCAGAGTCGCTATTATTGATCCTGACCTGCAGTTCAAAGCAAGGTTTACAAGCGCATTTTCCGCCCGTTATCCGGACAATATTGAGGTTCGCTGGTTTACGGATCCTTCCATCCTCTCCGGCATCATGCTGCAGAGAGTAAACCTGCTCCTTGTAGAAGAAGGAACACAGGTCGATGTTACCGGTCTGCCTGCCAACTGTGCGTTTGCTTATCTTACAGAGGACAGTGCGGTCACCTCAATTTCCGGCTCTCCTGCTATCTGTAAATATCAGCGTATTGATACCATGTACGCATCCATTCTTGCACTGAGTTCCGAGAAGGCCGGCAATATCGTTTCCGGCGGCAAGAATACCGCTTCGGTTCTGGTATTTGCCTCTCCTGCCGGTGGATGCGGATCCTCCTCGATGGCTGCCGCTGCTGCCATGCGGTTTGCACGCAACGGCAAACGTGTGCTTTATCTTTCTCTCTGTACTTTCTCCACGTCCGGTGTTTTCTTCAAAGGTCCGGCTCAGTCCACCATGACCGATGTGATCTATGCGATGAAAGAGGGACGCGGCAACGTGTCTATGAAGCTGCAGAGCTGTTTTGTTCAGGATGACTGCGGCGTATACTTCTGCCCCGGTACTGCAGTTGCACTCGATATGCTGGAACTGACGACTGCTGATAAGCGGGAACTCATCCGTACTCTCTGCACCAGCGGTGGATTTGACTGCATCATTGTGGATATGGAATACGCAATGGATAAGGATACCAGAGCTCTGTACCGCGATGCAGATGCGCTGATCTGGACCGGCAATGGTTCCATTGAGTCCGGAGAAAAGCTGGCAAGAGCATTCCGCAGCCTGGAGTTCCTGGAAGAACGTGAAGACAGACCGCTGACGGATAAACTCTTTATGTGCTACAGCGGTTTCAGCAGCATTATCGGCGTCCGTGTTCCGGAACTGGAATCCCGCGTTCTTGGCGGCAGTCCCCGTTATGAACACGCACCGACCGCAGAGGTCCTCAAGAATCTTTCCTATCTCAGCATTTTCGATAAGCTGCTTTGATATTGATACTCCCAGAAAACAGGAGGCATGAAATATGACAGAAGAACAGGAACAGCAAGTAGTAAAAGAATTGATTGGTTACATCCGCGGTAACCTCAATCTGAAAGAATATGAGGAAGAAGAGATCTTCAAAGAGAAGATCAAGGAAATCGTTGCCACCCGGATGCAGAATACTTACTGCCCGATCAGCCAGCAGATTTCCATCTGTGACCAGATTTACGGTAACTTCCGTGGTTATGGTATTCTCGATACCATTCTTTCCGATGATACTGTAACAGAAGTCATGGTCAACGGCTGCGACAATGTCTTTATTGAACGCAGCGGCCGGATCATCAAGCTGGACCGTGGCTTTGAAAGCAACGAACAGCTCACAAACGTCATTCAGAAAATCGTCGGTGAGGTCAGACGTGAAGTCAATGAATCTTCTCCTATCTGCGACGCGCGTCTTCTGGACGGTTCCCGTGTCAATGTCGTGCTTCCTCCGATCGCGCTCTGCGGTCCTACACTGACCATCCGTAAATTCTCCAAGCAGCCCATGACGATGGAGCGACTGATCGGATATAAATCTATTACCCCCGAGATCGCGCAGAAACTGCAGCTGCTTGTCAAGGCAAAATACAATATCTTTATCAGCGGCGGTACCGGTTCCGGTAAAACGACCTTTTTGAATGCGCTTTCCAATTTCATTCCTGCCGATGAACGTGTCATTACCATCGAGGACTCCGCAGAACTTCAGATCGTTGGTCCGCAGAACCTGATCAGTCTGGAATCGCGTAACAAGAATGCAGCCGGTGCCGGTGAGATCACGATCCGTGACCTGATCAAATCCTCCCTTCGTATGAGACCCGACCGTGTCGTTGTCGGTGAGGTCCGTGGCGGTGAGGCACTGGATATGCTTCAGGCAATGAACACCGGTCATGACGGCTCTCTGTCGACCGGTCACGCAAACTCCACACAGGATATGCTCAGCCGTCTGGAAACCATGGTCCTTCAGGGTGCTGTCGACATTCCTCTGGACGCAATCCGTCATCAGATTGCATCCGCCATTGATATTATCATCCATCTCTCCCGTCTTCGTGATAAATCCAGAAAAACCATGGAGATCACTGAGGTCGTCGGTTATGAAAATGGTCAGATCGTGCTCAATCCTCTCTATCAGTTTGTGGAAGACGAGAACAGCACGCTGACAAAAGTTTCCGGTTCTCTTGTCAGAACAGAGAACAAGATGATCCACACAGACAAACTGATCAGAGCAGGTATCCACGAAGTCATCTGATCAAACCAAGCAGCTCCGAATTACAACGGAAAGGAAGCCTGATTTACAGGCAAGAGGCACAATCGGCTATGGCAGAGAAAACCAAACAGAAGAAACCTGCGCCTAAGAAGGAACCGCAGTATTACCGCACAGATACAGGTCTGCGTGCGTATAATTACAAGGTCTATTATATGTCTCCCATTGAGAAAATCTTATATTTTCTCCTTGCATTTATCGCCGGTGCAGCCGTCGGATATCTGTTTTACGGCGGTCTTGCAAAGAATGAATTCGGCGAGCCGACCGTGCTTACCTATGTTCTGAATGTGCTCATCTCCGGTGCTGTCGGTATTTTTGCCGGTGTCATGTTCATACCGATGCGCACAAAGCAGATCATCGAAAAGCAGAGAAACAAACTGAACCTTCAGTTCCGCGATTTGCTGGAGACACTCAGCACCAACTTCGGTGCAGGTAAGAACGCTCCGGACTCTTTCATTGCTGCATACAATGATATTAAGATCCAGTACGACGAGAGTGCCTATGTTATCAAGGAACTGCAGATCATCCTTTCCTCTCTGAACAACAACGGTAAGATCGAGGACTGTCTGGCCAGCCTTGGTGAACGCAGTGGTCTTGAAGATATCATCAGCTTCGCAAATGTCTTCCGCATCTGTAAGAACCGCGGCGGCAACTATAAGGATACCATTCGTGCGACATATGAAATCATCAGCGATAAGATCGACGTCACGGAAGATATCAAAACCGTTGTTACCTCATCAAAGACAGAGCAGAACATGATGCTTGTCATGCCGATTATCCTGATCGCACTGATCAAGGCAGCAAGTTCCGATTTTGCAAACAATTTCACGACAACATACGGTATCCTTGCAACAACCGTCGGTGTTGCTATGTTTATTCTGGCTTACTTCATCGGTAAGAAGATCCTGGATATTAAGATGTAAGGGGGATTTATCATGCTGACTGTTACTGATATTATCATCCTGATCATCGGCGTTATCTTCCTTGCAATCTGGCTGAATTTCTATGCCAAGGGCAAGAAGTATGCCTATATCGTGGAAACGCTCAACGATGAAGACGATAAGTATAAGAGACTCTATATCGTTGGCTATGCCGCTGTCGAATCTCTCGGCAGA
>JAKSPR010000067.1 GCA_024404655.1 Clostridia bacterium
ATATATATATTCAGTATAAAAGAAAATTTCTGTTTTGTCAATGTTCACTTTTCCGGATCAGAGCGATTTCAGCGAAATTTCTCATTAATTGTACTTCTATTTGTCTGATTTTCACATCTGCAAAAAGCGTGCATATTCTTGACACGACGGCTGACCCATGATATAATAAAACCAGATATTCAGGGAAAGGATATGACATAACATGACAATCAAGGAATTTTACAGCCGTTACTCTTCTGACTGCACCGCAGGCAGTTCCAATCAGGTTCTGAACCGTGACAAGCTGCCGACAGAACACACAGGACGGGTTGCCTACCGGCTTTCTCACGGCGGCGAAAACTATGCGCTGCTTTTCTCCAATCAGATTGACAGTACCTATGCGGACGGTTCCATCTCCGTTGCCAACGACATCGGCGGCACATGGAAGATTCTCTCCATGCGTGTCGGTCTCTGCCGGGCATGGGATGATGAGCCGAAGGAATGGCACAATGTGACCTTTGAAGGCTATGCTTCAAAGACTGTTGTCGGACCGGAACCTTTCTGCACCGATCCGATCCCGCTGCACGCCAAAGCCGGGGACTATCTCTGCTATGAAGTAACGGTTTTCGGCGCCTGTTTCCCCTATCACACCGAAATGGTGCTCAATGTCAGAAAGAAGAACGCAGACGGCGTCTTTGTCATGGACAAGCGCATCCCCGTTCCGCTGATGATCGGCTCCGATCGGCCTGTCACGAAGAAGGTCGCTTTCATCGGTGACTCCATCACCCAGGGCTGCGGCACGGAATATGAATCCTATACCCACTGGGCATCGGTCATTGCTGACGGTCTTCCTGCCGATATGAGCGTCTGGGATCTTGGTATCGGCTACGCCCGCGGTTACGATGCTGCCACCGACAAAGGCTGGCTGGCAAGAGCAAAGCAGTGTGATGTTGTCAACGTCTGCTTCGGCGTCAACGATATTCTGAAAGGCAGAACTGCGGAAGAGGTCAAAGCGGATCTTCGCACTATCGTCCGCGCGCTCAAAGCTGCCGGATGTGAAGTTGTACTGCTCACCGTTCCGCCCTTTGATATTCAGGGGATTGCCCAAAAGTATTGGTACGACGTCAATGATGCGATCCGGGGTGAACTCGGCATGGAAGCAGACAAAATCTTTGATTTCGCCGCTGTTGTCGGCAAGCCCGCACCGGAAGAACACATGGCGAAATACTGCCCGCATCCCAACGCCGAAGGCTGCGCGCTGACGGCAAAAGCATATCTTGAGCAGAAGATTCTTGGTTAATTATTTCTCCCCCCAAAAAATTGCCGCCGCGGTTTTCCGCGGCGGCTTGTTGCTTATATTGTGCTTTTTTATGCGTTTTCGGCATTCTCCAGAGCTTCATAGAATTTATCCATGGTTTTCTGGGCGTTCTTTTCCTGCTTTGCGTAGAAGGATGCAAAATCGCTCTTCTTGGTGGTCAACGGCAGGTTCCAGATGGGATTATAGAGGCTGCTGAAGCCGGCCTCGAAGCCGAAGTAGTTGACACCGATCTCATAGCAGACGGTATCGAAGATCAGATCAAGCATCTTCTCTGCGTCCTCATCTCTTGCCAGCTTACCGGTCAAAACCATGGAGTAATAGGTCGGAATGACATCGTTTGCGCTTTCATACGCAAGCAGTTCTGTGACCGCACCGACCATTTCCGGATTCCGGATCGTGGTCGGGATGCACATGAGACCGCCCCAGTCGAGAGAATGGTAGCTTTCCTGTGCCTCATCATATTTCGGGTAAGGAAGGAAGCCGAAGTCCACGGTATAGTCACGCATCAGCTCTGCTTTGGAGAGTGCTGCCAGCTGGAACAGCAGTCTGCCGGAGTTGATGGTGAGCTGGTCGTCGCCGTACTCACCCTTCTGCGGGAAGTAGAAAACATTCTGATTGACAAGATCGGCAAAGAGTTCAATAATGCCCTGGGTCTTCTCGGTATTCAGAGCGAGGACGGAATGGCCGTCGCTGCCGCGCTGGGTCAGAGGCTGATCGGCACCTGCCAGAAAGCTGGTATACTTGGATGCCTCATCGGAGGTCATGGCGAAGCGGTCTGCCTCATAAGTCATCTTGCCGTCGCCGTCGAGGTCTGCAACGACCTCGCGCATCATCTTTGCCATGGCGTCCAGCGTCCATTTGCCATCGTAGACGAGCTGATAAGGATTATCAAAGTCAAGATTCGAGACAAGTTCCTTATTGAAATAGACAATATAAGGACAGGGGAGCATGAAATCATTGACTGCGTAGTAAGTATTTGCACCAAGGCGCAGGGTATCCATCTGGGCGTGATTCCACCACTCTGCATTCATGTCGATGTTGGGAAGGGTGTCGAGGTTATATAGATAACCACCGGACGCCATCATGGAGACACCGGAAATACAGTGGATCAGTGCCTGCTGGTAAATATCATCACCGGCGGAGACGGACTTTTTCACTGCGGTTGCGGTCGTGGATACGTCGCCGTTGGCATCGGTGTACTCATAGGTCAGCTTGACATTCAGTGCGTCTTCCACAGCGCTCTTTCTCTTATAAATTGCGTCGTTCATGACGTCACCGTTTTCTTCCTCTGCGAAGAAGTAATAGCGGTAGCCCTGCCATTCAAGGGCGATGGTATGGAATTCCTCGCCGCCGAAATCAAGACCTTCGGGGAGGCCGACCGGAGGACGGGTGGGGACAGCTTCCGTTGTGACAGCATCGGCAGTCTCATTGGAAAGAGCCTGCGTACCGTTATCGGGCGTGGATGCGGTATCACCGCAGGAGCAGACAACCGAGGAGACGGCAAGCAATGCCAGCAGTCCGGCAAGAAGATTTCTGTTTTTCATGATAAAATCGTTCCTTTCATCGGAATATTTCGATCGGAATATCCGGTTTCCGGGTTTATTATAACATCACGCCAAACAAATGTCAACAGTAATCTTACAGAACACTTTACATTTCATTTCCGGTATGCTATAATGGATTCAGTCGGAAAACCCTTTCAAATTCTTATGACAAAAGGAGCGCCCATCATGTCGACCTTATTCCAGAAATATGCCGCGATCAAAAAGAAGATCGGCGGCAACCGTGAGCTCTACGGCTATGAAGAAACATTCGGTATGCCGAGAGAAGAACAGCAGCATATCACCCCGCCTGCACGGCACCTCGTCCGGATCCTTGCCGAAACCGAATTTGCCATCCGTCTGTCCGGCTCCCTCGGCGGAAAATTTGATGCGCTGATCGAAGAAGAACTCGAATATCTCTCGGCAGCACTGGAGCGGGACGGCACTCTCACGAAATCCGTCTGCGCAAACGCAGAAGAACTTCTCCTTCCCATGACCGATGAAGCGAAAGCATATAAGCTGATTCTTGCAGGTCATGCGCACATTGATATGAACTGGATGTGGTCCTGGCCGGAGACGGTGGCCGCAACCATTGCAACCTTCACCACCATGCTGAACATTATGGATGAATATCCCCAGTTCTGTTTCAGCCAGTCCCAGACCTCCGTTTATCAGATCATTGACGATTATGCACCGGAACTGCATGACCGCATCAAGGCACGTATTGATGAAGGCCGGTGGGAAGTGACTTCCTCCGCATGGGTCGAAACGGACAAGAACATGCCGAACACCGAATCCCTCATTCGTCATATCGGGTATTCCAAGAAATATCTTTCCGAAAAATGGGACATCCCCGGGGACAAACTGGAAGTAGACTTTTCTCCCGACACCTTCGGACACAGTGCGAATCTGCCAGAAATCGACACCTTCGGCGGTGTGAAATACTATTATCACTGCCGCGGTCTGGACGGCGACAATGCTCTGTACCGCTGGAAGGGTCAGTCCGGCAAAGAGCTTCTTGTCTACCGGGAACAGTACTGGTACAACAGCGGTATCACGCCGAAACCCGCTATGGGGCTCTTTGATGTATCCGCCCGCTGTGCAGGGCTGAAAACCGGGCTTGTAGTCTACGGCGTCGGTGATCACGGCGGCGGACCGACCCGCCGTGACGTGGAGCGCGGATTGGAAATGCAGAGCTGGCCGATCTTCCCGACCATCAAATTCGGTACATTCCGTGAGTTCTTCCTGGAAGCAGAATCCGTCCGTGACCGTCTGCCTGTCGTCGACCATGAGCTGAACTTCATCTTCCCCGGCTGCTACACCACCCAGAGCCGTGTGAAGCTGGGCAACCGCCGCAGTGAAGCAGCTCTTTCCGAAGCCGAAACCGCCATGGCTCTGGCGCATCTCGGCGCGGACGCTCCTCTGCATACTGCACCCATTGAGAGCGCATGGCAGAAGGTGCTCTTCACGCATTTCCATGATATTCTCACCGGTTCCTGCGTGCAGGACAGCCGCGAGCATGCCATGGGACTTTTCCAGGATGCACTGGCAGTTGCCAATACCGAAACGTCTCTGGCTCTGGGCAAGCTGACGGCAAAGATCGACACCTCCATGGTCACGGTACAATATGACCCCGATTCCCAGAGTGAGGGTGCAGGCGTCGGTTATCACATCGGCAGCTTTACCAGCCGCGCCGAAGATGAACGCGGTCAGGGTCTGACCCGTCTCTGGACGGTCTTCAACAACACCCCCGCAGACAAATCCGAGCCTGTGGAGATTACTGTCTGGGACTGGACCGGCGATATGCGGTATCTGTCCGTCACCGATGTAAACGGTACTCCCCTGCCCTGTCAGCTGCTTGATGGAGACCTGCAGCATTACTGGGATCACAAGTATTTCCGGATGCTGGTCCATCTGGACGTGCCTGCCCTTTCCTATGCGACGGTGGTGCTTTCCCAGGGTGAGATGGGTGACTATCCCGTCTATTTCCAGAATCCCCACAGAACGGCGAACGACGAGCATGATTTTGTCCTGGAAAATGACTGCATCCGTGCAGTCTTTGACCGGGCGACGGGTATGATGCTCTCCCTCACGGACAAAAAGACCGGCACAGAACAGCTCTCTGCACCGGCAGGACTGGAACTCATCGACACCAAGCGCCATAATTCCGATGCATGGAATATCGGCTCTTATCTGGAAAAGATTTCCATCACCGATGTAAACAACATCCATCCTACCAGCAGCGGTGCTCTGCGCAGCGGATTCGCCTTCGATGCACGTATCCGTTCCTCCCGGATCAGCGTGGAATATACCCTTGACCAGGGTGCTTCCTTTGTCAAAGCACACATCAGAGCCGACTGGTCTGAAGTGGGCGGCGAGAAGGTCCCTGTTCTTGCGTATGAGATGCCGTTGTCCATCGCATCTGACAGATTTGCCTACAACATTCCCGCAGGAGCTGTCATCCGTCCTGCCGCCGGTCAGGACAGACCGGGTCTCTCCTCTATCGCAGCCGCCCTTCATGGAGAATCTGCTCCCGCCATCGTCACCGACTGCAAGTACGGCTTCCGCGGTACCTGTAAAGACGGAAAAGCTTCTCTGATCTCCACCCTCATCAACACAGCCACCAATCCTGATCCCTATCCGGAACGCGGTATCCACAACATCACCCTGTCCATCGGTCTTTTCCCGACAGACGCGCGTGCGATGGAATATGCGTCCCGCAGTGCTAACCGTCCCATGGCTCCTGTCAGCGTCGGCAGCCACAAGGGTGAGCTTCCCGCCGACGGTACTCTGCTTCGTGCTGACAGTGATACCGGTGTGCTCTCTGCTGTCATCGCGGAAGAAGATGCGCTGCATGTGCGCTTCTACTCCGTTTCCGATCAGGACGGCGTGATCGCCTGTGATGCAGGCAAAGCGGTCAGCGAAGCATACCTTGTCGATCTGGCCGGCAGCAAAGTCGGAGACTGCACCGTAGACGGTACGGTTGTCAGTGCAGCGCTTCCTGCCCATACCATCGCAGAGATCGCTGTCAAGTTCTGATT
Source organism: Clostridia bacterium (assembly GCA_024404655.1). Classification (GTDB taxonomy): domain Bacteria; phylum Bacillota; class Clostridia; order Oscillospirales; family CAG-272; genus RGIG3925. Next base: position 5,880 of record JAKSPR010000067.1, read on the forward strand.
TTCCATAATGCTTCATGCGTGGTACGGCCCCGGGTCCGTACCACGTTTTTTCCGGAATTCCATGTTGCAGGATTTCAAAAAATATGTTATAATGAGGACAAAGAAGGGAGATGATCGCTGCATGAAACTAGAAATCAGAGGAAAAACCGTCACCCTGTTCCGGGATGAAACGGTGATGCCGGAAACCATCCTCTATCTGATCGGCGAGGACACCGAAGCGGAGGCTTTATACCGGGGACTGCATGACCCCGAAACCGCCCTGGCTGTCATCGGCGGGATGGACTGGAACCGGGATCTTTCCCCGTGGCCTTCAGAGAAGGTCTTCCGGGGCGGAGCGGATTTTGCCGGGAAAGCAGATATGTTTTTATCCCTGCTCACAGAAGAAGTCATTCCGGCGGCGGAAGAAGCGGCGGCAATCGCTCCACATCACCTTCACCGCGGGATCGCCGGATATTCCCTTGCCGGACTATTTGCGCTCTGGAGCCTTTATCAGACGGAGCTCTTTGACCGGGCTGCGTCCATGTCCGGCTCCCTCTGGTATGACGGATTTACAGAATATGCAGAAAAACACCCTCTTTGTCGTATGCCAAAGAAGCTGTATTTATCCTATGGGGAGCGGGAACCGAAAACCCGCAATCCGCGGATGATGACCGTGGGAAGCTGTACGGAGGAACTGCGTGATTATTACCGGGGGCTTGGGATTTTGGTGGATTCTGCCGTTCATCCCGGTGGACATTTCGATGATGTTCCAGCCCGTATTCTGATGGGCCTCTCTGCGCTTTCGGAACATCACGGATGAAAGGAGTGATTCATAATGCAGCAGAAATCCATGTTTGAAGACGAAAAGCCGGAACTGCGACCTCTTGCCGCCCGTCTGCGTCCGCAGACCTTGGACGAATATGTCGGACAGACGCATTTGCTCGGTAAAGGACGGGTCCTGCGTCGGCTGATCGAGGGGGACTGCGTGTCCTCCATGATCTTCTGGGGGCCTCCCGGTGTTGGAAAAACGACCCTTGCGCGGATCATTGCCAACACCACACAGAGTGCCTTTATCGACTTTTCCGCCGTGACCAGCGGCATCAAAGAGATCCGGGAGGTCATGCAGGAAGCGGAGAACAACACCCGCTACGGTGACCGGACCATTGTGTTTGTGGACGAGATCCATCGTTTCAACAAAGCCCAGCAGGATGCATTTCTGCCCTTTGTGGAAAAAGGCAGTATCATTCTGATCGGTGCAACCACAGAGAACCCCTCTTTTGAGGTCAACGCCGCGCTCTTATCCCGCTGCAAGGTCTTTGTGCTGCAGGCACTGACGACCGACGATCTGACAGAGCTTCTGCGCCGTGCGGTAGAGGATCCCCGCGGCTTCGGCGGGCAGAACATCGAGATTTCCCCTGAGCATCTTGCCATGATCGCGGAATTTGCAAACGGTGATGCCCGCTGTGCCCTCTCCACGCTGGAAATGGTGATCTTAAACGGTGAGGACCGGGAGGACGGTACCGTCTGTGTCACAAAAGAAGTGCTGGAACAGTGCATCTCCAAAAAATCCCTGCTCTACGACAAAGCCGGGGAGGAACATTACAATCTGATCTCCGCCCTGCATAAATCCATGCGAAATTCCGATCCGGATGCGGCTGTCTACTGGCTCGCCCGGATGCTGGAAGCCGGTGAGGACCCGCTTTACATCGCCCGCCGTGTCACGCGGTTTGCAAGCGAGGATGTGGGGCTTGCCGATCCCAGAGCACTTGAACTGGCGGTCGCCGCTTATCAGGCGTGCCATTTCATCGGCATGCCGGAATGTTCCGTGCATCTGACGCAGGCGGTGGTCTATATGTCGCTGGCGCCGAAATCCAATGCGCTGTATATGGCGTATGAAGCGGCAAAAAAAGACGCAAATGAGCATATTTCGGAGCCGGTGCCCCTGAACATCCGCAACGCTGTGACAAGTCTGATGGAGGACCTTGCCTACGGAAAAGGGTATGTCTACGCCCACGACACACCGGAAAAGCTGTCTGCCATGCAGTGCCTGCCGGACAATCTTCTGGGACGGGAATACTACTGCCCGACCACAGAAGGCACCGAAGCGAAGTTCAGAACGCGACTGGAACAGATCAAAGCATGGAAAAAAGAGCAGATCAAAGAATAACAGATGCAGCCTGTACCGATTCCGGTACAGGCTGCGGATTTTTGGGGAGAGCAATAATCACCAATCGAGGGTCTGGCTGGAAGCCGCAATGCCCCAGACGCCGACGTGGGAGGGGTGTCCGCCGTACTGGCGGTAGAACCAGCAGAGCTGCATTGCATAGGAGAGTTTTTTCTCCGAAAGCAGCGGAATATCGTCGATTCTGCCCTCGGCAAAGTCGCGCATCATTTTGATCGTGGTTTTGATGCGGGCGATCAGCGCGCCCATGCGGATATCAATGACGTCCCAGCCGTACATGGAGCAGCAGTCGTGCCAGAGACGGTACCAGACCTCGTGCATGGTCTCGGTGTCAGCGAGCATCTGCTCTGCGAAAGGCACCAGCTCCTTTGCGGCTTCTCTGTCACCGGCACGGACGGCAGCAGGAGCGGCGTAGCGCCATTTTGCCTTGTCTGCCATGACAGCGGAATACTTATCGACGAACTCCCAGAAGAGAATCTGGTGATCATCGCCGATCTCCTTTGCGACCTCATAATAATGGGCACATTCTTTGCGCAGGTTGGCAAAATGTTCCTCCTGGGGCCACGGTTCGAGATCCTTTTCAAAGTAAAGTCCCATGGGGTCCTCAAAGAGCAGCCAGAAGGACGGGTCAGCAGGCAGTTCATCATCAATGCAGGTACCGGGAATCATATCAAAGCCGGAAAGCATCCGGTAGCCCTTGGCATCCGCATGGTTGAGGAAGTTGAAGCGCTCATCGGTCAGTTCCTCGTGATATTCTCCTGAGTAATCGAATTCCGCATAGACCTGCAGACCGTAGAGAAGCGAATAGACGCTGCTCATGGTACCGCAGTCACCCCATGCGGTGGTGAAGACTTCCTTGACACCGAGGTCACGGCTTGCTCTCAGACCGGGCAGGGTGGTGGACAACATGAAGTCGGAGTTGACAACAGGAGTACACCAGTTCCAGAGACCTCCGGCAAACATGACAGGAGCGCCGGTCAGACGGTGCTTTTCGATGACGCCTCGGTAGAATTCTTCTTTATGGTGATAGTAATCCCAGTAGATGAGATCCACATCGTCGGGGATCATCTTTGCGTATTCCTCGGGGAGAGTGAAATCAGGGTCATAATCGCGCTTGGGAGTGAGCATCGCGAAATACATATCGCTCCAGATCATGGGATGGAGACCGTATTTCTGCGTAATCTCACGGACACGCTGCATGTGCTCGGAGAAAATATCCATCTGCGGTCTTGTTCCGTGCTTGCGCTGATATGCGCCGCGGCCGAGGCTTCCGGCTTCGTCCATACCGATGTGGATACGCTTGGAGCGGTAGGGCTCACTTGCATCCTTGATGATCTGATCGATATACTTATAGGTTTCTTCTTCTCCGACCAGAAGCACATCGGCGGTATCGGTGATCTTGCCCATGGCAGGTGCCCAGCGCAGGATCTTTCCGGAATGGCCGAGGGTCTGGATGCAGGGGACCATCTCGATGCCGAGAGCATAGGCGTAGTCATCGAGGTCTTTCAATTCCGTCTTCTTATATCCGCCGCGGAGATAGCCGAAATAGGGATAGTTCTCGACCTCGTAGGTATCTTCTGTATAGAGCATCATGATATTGAGGCCCATGAGCGCCGTTCTGCGGAGCAGGAATTTGACAGCGTCGGGCTTCTGTACACCATTGCGGGAAGCATCGAGCATAAGACCGTTGGTTTCAAAGCAGGGATGTTCTTCGATCTTGCAGCCGATGCCCTCTCTGTCAATATGGGCAAGGGCACGAAACAGTTCGACATTCTTGCCAATGGTGATAGAGCCGGAATCTGCGGTCAGTGTGACCTTCAGGCAGTCTCCGCGGACAACGGTGGTCGGAATACCGTCGGGGGACAGGGTGAGACGCAGTTCCTTTTCTGCTTCTGCAAGGCCGGGAAGCAGATGCTCCGGGACGCCGGATAAATTGAGTTTCAGCATAGTATTTTCCTTTTCTTGTTTGAGTTACGGATTCTGGGTACGGAGGCCGTTCATCATCAGCGGCATGACATTATCGCCGTATTCGGCTAAGGAGTATTCGCCGCGGCAGAGGCACCAGTCATAAAGGATGCCGCGTTCGCACATGGCGTACAGGCGCAGAATCTCATTGACGGATTTTGTCTTTGTGATCTCCCCGCGGGTCTGTCCTTCGGAAATCAGTCTGCGCAGAAGACGGTAATAGGTTCTTGAACGGTCAAGAAACTGTTTTTCCCCGTTCTGCGTAAGCTGTGTTGCGTATAGCCGGGTCAGAAGGTCAATATCGACCCGCTGTTCGATCATGGCAAACAGCTCGTGGGTGAGGGAAAAGAGGGTATCAAGCCGGTTTTCCTCGGGATCGAGGGTGCCGGACAGCTCCTCGTATTTTTCGTCAAACAGGTATGCCATGGAGCCGAGCAGAGCGTCTTTTCCGCTGAAATAGTGATAGAAAGAGCCTCTTGACGTACCGGACTCGAAAATGATTTCCTCGATGGTGGTATTTTCATAGCCCAACTCATAGAACAGCTTCCATGCCGCATCGACGATGCGGCTTTTGGTATTTCTTGCATTTTTCACGGTCGGTGATTACTTTGCGTGCTTTACGGCAATGCCTTCGTCGGAAGAGCGGATGATCTCATCGACCTCCAGCATATCTTCGTAGCCGTCAGCAACCGTAGCACAGAGACCGTATTCATCGCCGTGGAGGCGGTCAATGAAGCACTGCATCTGGTCGACGCGGTATTTCTCCGGAATCTCCATGCGGCGGAAGGTATGGGAATTTTCATCGGCACCTTCGCAGATATCGAGGGTGTCGGTGTCCTCCAGCTCGTAAACCAGTGCGCCCTTGTCGCCGTAGATCTCAAATCTCTGATAATTGCCGCGGCCGAAAGCGTTTCTGGAGATTTCAAAGGACATGGCTGCCCCGCCCTTGGTGGTGACGAAATAATGCGCGTAGTCGTCAACATCAACGTCCTCCAGCGCTCCGTTCTTT
>JAKSPR010000068.1 GCA_024404655.1 Clostridia bacterium
CGCATCTCCTTCAGCATGGGTGCTCCTCTGACCATCACCTCCCAGCCTAAGAGTATGACCGCGGCAGACGGCGATACTGTTACCGTCTCGGTATCAGTGGCAGGTGGTGCTGCACCGTATAAATATCAGTGGCAGGTATATATGAAAGATAATCCTGTTTGGGATGACATCTATGGCAGTGATGGGGCAAAGAGCAGTATGACTTTCACGGCGTATGAAGCTACCCTTGCCTTGAAGTGTCAGTATCGTTGTGTGATCACAGATGCTGCCGGTGCGACCGTGGTTTCCAATGCCGCTGCGCTTACAGAGAAGTCTGCAGCACAGCTGGTCATTACCGGACAGCCCAAGAACGTGTCAACTTCTGCGGGAGAGAATGTTTCGTTCTCCGTCACCGTATCCGGCGGTAAAGCTCCTTATTCTTATCAGTGGCAGTATATGTGCGACGGCGTGAGCTCCTGGAGCAATATGTCCGGCGATGTAAACGCAAATATTCTCCGTCTCAAAGCAGATAAGGATACCCTCGGCAAACATTACAAATTCCGCTGCGTGATCACTGATGCCGCAGGCAAGAAGATCGAAAGCCAGAGTGCAGCGCTGAACCAGCTTCTCGGTATTTCCGTGCAGCCGTACTGTCCCCCCGTTGCCGCAGGTGAAAAAGCGACCTTCTCTGTCGTCGCGACCGGCGGTAAAACACCGTATTCCTATCAGTGGCAGTTTATGTGTGACGGCGTGGATTCCTGGACCAATCTGGTCGGTGATGTCAACTCCAGTACCCTCTCCTTTACAGCAGATCAGAGTACACTGAACAGTCATTACAAGTATCGCTGCATTGTTACCGATGCGACCGGTCTCAAGATCGATACTCTGCCCGCAGCACTTACTGAAAAAGTGATTCCTGCGCTGACGATCACGAGCCAGCCCAAGAGTGTGACGGCAAGTTATGGTCAGACAGTTACATTTTCAGTCGCTGTCAGCGGTGGTACTGCTCCTTATACCTATCAGTGGTACTACAGCACCGATGGTAAGACATGGTCTCAATATCCGAATTCGACCAGAGACAAACTTGAATTCAGCGCGAAAAACGATTTCTCATGGCAGTATCGATGCAGCATCAAGGATGCAGCCGGCAAGAGTGTCATCACGAATAATGTGAAAATCACTGAGACGCTCCCTAAACTGAAGATTTCCACCCAGCCGAAGAATATAACTGTTAGTTGGGACGGTTCCGGTACCTTTACGGTAGCGGCAACCGGCGGTAAGGCTCCTTATTCCTATCAGTGGTATGTTTCCTTTGATAACGGAAACAACTGGAGCAAACTTGATGGTTACACATCAAAACAGGCATCTTTTTCCCACGTCAAATATGATACTGCTTTGTATTTCTGTTCGGTCACGGATGCTGCAGGGCAAACTGTCCGTTCCAACAGCGCTAAATTCGTACTCAAATAAGAATCACAGTCTGTCAAAAACAGAGAAGGGGCTGCAGCAAATACCAGGGTGCTGCAGCCCTTGATTCAATAAAAAGGGTACTGAAAAGACTCATTATACGCAAAGATGGAAGTATCTACATGCATAATCTGTGAGAGGACAATATGTATCTGTCAAAACATACATAATGACCAATGATTTCACGTCGCAAAAACAAATAGAGAAGAAATGTGCGGATCTTTGGAAATACTTGACAAAATCTGCAGTATGTGTTATACTAATACTCGAAAATCAAATACAGGGGAGCTTGTGCTGGCAGGCTGAGAGGAAGTCATCAACTTCGACCCTATAACCTGATACGGATAATGCCGGCGTAGGAAGATAATTTGCTTTTGATTATACGGACGATCCGGTCATCGGATCGTCTTATTTTTTTGCTTCAGAGGAGGATAGATGGGACTGGCGGCAAGGGAGCGCTTGACGTCTTTGAATTGTGCGATGGGAACCCGTAATTTCGGGGTGAGAGGAACCAGGATATTTCAGTTTTTCAGGAAACTGACGGAACCCGCCGGGGCAAGCGAACGGCGGAAAAAGGTTCGACCGACAGAATTCAATGAACAGAATTCTGATTTTTCTTATATTATGAGAGAAGGAAAAAAGAAAATGAACAATTCAAAAAAAGGTCAGAAGGGGCTGCTTCGCCTCGTGTTCCTTGCTATGATGGTTGCGCTGGGCGTAGTCATATCTCCCATCCTCCGTGTGGAAGGCATGTGCCCGATGGCGCATTTCATCAATGTCACCTGCGCCGTATTCTTAGGTCCGTGGTATTCGCTTCTGTGTGCTGCGCTGATCGGTGTTCTGCGTATGATCTTTATGGCAATTCCACCGCTGGCACTGACCGGTGCGGTTTTCGGCGCATTCTTGTCCGGTATTTTCTACCGGGTTTCCAAAGGAAACCTTTTGTTTGCAGTGCTGGGTGAGGTCTTTGGTACCGGTATTGTCGGAGCAATCGTCTCCTATCCGGTTATGACCTATATCTGGGGCAGAGAAGGTCTTTCATGGCTCTTTTATGTTCCCTCCTTTGTCTGCGGTACGCTGATCGGCGGTACCATTGCATACTTTGTTCTGCGCAGAATGGCAAGTAACGGTATGCTTGCAAAGATTCAGAAGGGTCTTGGCTCAGGTGTTTATCAGACTTCAGACGGACTTCTGGGCAATGCCATCTCCATCGCAGCCATCGGCGTGATCATTTACGTTGTGGTAGGACTGCTCAAGAATATGGTCAAAACTGAAGCCGTTATCTATACCTATGTTTCTTACGGCGCTCTGTTCGGTGCTTTGGCTGTGGCTGTCATTTATTATATCATTACGCTTATCAAAAAATACAGGAAAGCAGCCTGACATTTACGGGGGAGGAAAGGTTTCCGATGAATGAATCTGTTCTGCGGGGAGCACTGCTCCCGGAACTTCGTGAAAAACGCCCGATGATCCACTGCATCACCAATCCCATCTCCATTAATGCTTGTGCCAATGCGATTCTTGCTGTCGGTGCCTCGCCTATGATGGCGGAGCACCCGGCAGAAGTTGCAGAGATTGTCAGAACAGCCGGAGCGCTGCTTCTGAATCTCGGAAACATTACTGATGTACGGATGGAATCCATGCATACTGCAGCTCAGACTGCGTGGAAAGAGAAGATACCGTTTATTCTGGACGCTGTCGGTGTCGGATGTTCTGCCATGCGGCGGCAATATGCAGAGACGATCATAAAGGATTATGCTCCGGCTGTCATCAAGGGCAACTATTCGGAAATACACGCATTATGCCGGGCAGAATATCATTCCCGCGGAGTGGATACAGAGCTTTCTCTGACGGTCCGGGATACAGCACGCGCGGCGGTCCGATATGCACAGGAACATCACACCGTCGTGCTTGCCAGCGGAAAAACAGATATCGTCACAGACGGCGATCAACTGTACCTGATATCAAACGGAACACCGATGCTTGCACAGGTAACGGGTACCGGCTGTATGCTCGGTGCGCTCTGTGCATCGTATCTGGCTGTTGGGGATGCCTGCGATGCGGCAGTTACCGCCTGCGGTATGTTGGGAATCTGCGGGGAAATCTCTGAACGGAACTGCGGCAGACGCGGTACCGGCAGTTTTGCCGTCGGTCTGATGGACGCACTTTCGACCGTGGACAGTCAGTTTTTCTCTGAAAATATCAAACAGGAGGAATCATCCATTGAGAACCTTTGATCCTACCCTTTACTTTATTACCGACAGCAGCCGATATGATGAAACGGAATTCTTATATCGTGTGGAAGAAGCCCTGTGCGGCGGTGTTACGCTGATGCAGCTCCGTGAGAAGGAAAAATCCACAAGGGACTATATCGCTCTTGCCGAAAAAGTTCATGCACTTGCCATGCGTTATCATGTACCGCTGATCATTGATGACCGTGTGGATGTTGCTATGGCAATGGGAGCAGAGGGGGTTCATCTCGGACAGAGCGATATGCAGATCGCAACTGCGCGCAGAATTCTTGGTGAGGATATCATCATCGGTGCGACAGCCAAAACTGTTCCCCAGGCTCAAGAAGCCTTTGAGGGCGGTGCTGATTATCTCGGTGTCGGTGCAATCTATCCGACAACCACGAAGGTCAAGACCATACTGACTTCCACAGAAACCCTTTCTGATATCTGCCGTGCTGTCCCGATTCCCGTAAACGCAATCGGCGGACTGAATAAAACAAACACGGATGTCCTGCGCGGTATCAGGATTGCAGGTATCTGTGTCGTTTCTGCCATTATGAAAGCAGATGATCCTAAATCAGAAGCAGAAACACTGCTTTCTATATCAAAAGAATTGCTCGCTTCCCGCGTGTGATTCACTGCTTAAACATGAAAGAGGTACCGGGTATGAAACTCAAAACAGCATTGACGATTGCAGGCAGTGACTGCAGCGGAGGCGCGGGTATTCAGGCGGATCTGAAAACCATGACAATGAATGGTGTCTACGCGATGAGCGTGATCACTGCACTGACCGCACAGAACACCAGAGGTGTACGCGGGATCTCCGAGGTTTCACCGGACTTCCTTGAAAAACAGCTGGCCGCCGTGCTTGAAGATATTGAACCCGATGCTGTCAAAATCGGCATGGTGTCTGACTCAGGACTGATCCGTGTTATCGGGGAAAAACTGCACTTTTACGGGGCGAAGAATATTGTCTGCGATCCTGTTATGGTGGCTACCAGCGGAGCAGCGCTTCTGAAGCCTGACGCGGTGGATGCGCTGACCGGTATTCTTCTTCCGATGGCAACTCTTGTGACCCCGAATATCCCCGAGGCACAGATTCTTTCCGATACCCTGATTTGTGATGCAGAGAGTATGACAAAAGCGGTGGAAGTCATCCACAACCGCTTTGGCTGTGCAGTCCTGCTTAAGGGCGGACATTCGATCAACGATGCCAATGACCTCTTGTTCAGTGGAACAGAAATGCACTGGTTTGCCGGGAAACGGATCAACAATCCGAATACCCATGGGACCGGCTGTACTTTGTCCAGTGCCATTGCATCCAATCTGGCAAAAGGTTATCCGATGGAGGATGCGGTGCAGCGTGCGAAGCAGTATATCTCCGGCGCACTGGCGGCAATGTTGGATCTTGGAAAAGGTTCCGGCCCGATGCATCACGGATTTGATTATCAGGGCACATTTTCTAAATAAATTCTGCTCTTTAGGAGCTTTGAAAGGATAGATATAACCATGAGAAACTACACTACCCAGATGGATGCGGCGAAGCGCGGCATCATCACCCCCGAAATGAAGGCGGTAGCGGCAAAAGAATACCGCACCGAAGAAGAGATCCGTGACCTTGTGGCAAGAGGTCAGGTTGCTATCTGTGCAAACAAGCTGCATACCTGTATCGAGCCTAACGGTGTCGGCTCCATGCTTCGCACGAAGATCAACGTCAATCTCGGCGTCTCTGCAGACTGCAAGGATTACGATATCGAAATGAAGAAGGTCATGGCAGCGGTCGATATGGGTGCCGAAGCAATTATGGATCTTTCCTCTCATGGTAATACCCAGCCTTTCCGCAGAAAACTGACCAGCGAGTGCCCTGCAATGATCGGCACGGTTCCGGTCTATGACAGTGTTATTCACTATCAGCGTGATCTGGCAACGCTGACGGCAAAGGATCTGATCGATGTGGTCAGACTGCATGCCGAAGATGGTGTAGATTTTGTTACTCTTCATTGCGGTATCACCAGAAAAACCATCGATCAGATCAAAAATCACAAAAGAAAGATGAACATCGTTTCCCGCGGTGGTTCTCTCGTTTTTGCATGGATGTGTATGACGGGAAACGAGAATCCCTTCTATGAGTATTATGATGAGATTCTTGATATCTGCCGCGAATACGACGTCACGATTTCTCTGGGTGATGCCTGCCGTCCCGGCTGCCTTGCGGATGCAAGTGACGTCTGCCAGATTGAAGAGCTGGTGCGTCTCGGCGAACTGACTAAGCGCGCATGGGCAAAAGATGTTCAGGTCATGGTAGAAGGACCCGGCCACATGCCGCTTGATCAGATCGCAGCCAATATGAAGATTCAGCAGACAATCTGTCAAGGCGCACCGTTCTATGTACTCGGTCCGTTGGTTACCGATATTGCTCCCGGTTATGATCATATCACCTCAGCCATCGGCGGCGCAGTTGCCGCTTCTGCCGGTGCGGCGTTCCTCTGTTATGTCACCCCGGCAGAACATCTTGCTCTGCCGAACGTGGAAGACGTCAAGCAGGGAATCATTGCATCGAAGATTGCAGCGCACGCAGCGGATATCGCAAAGAAGATTCCTCATGCGATGGATCAGGACAATGCTATGGCTGATGCTCGCCGTACTTTCGATTGGGAAAAGCAATGGGAATGTGCCATTGATCCGGAAACCGCCAGAAAGATCCGCGACGATCGCAAGCCTGAACACGAAGACAGCTGTTCCATGTGCGGTAAGTTCTGTGCTGTGAGAAGCATGAATAAAGCGCTGAACGGCGAATACATTGACATCCTCTGATATAACAGAATAAGGAAAATGCGGCTGCAGTACTGTACTGTCAGCCGCGATGTTATTTGTGTACCTGCCGTGGAAAAATGCATATCTTATGCATATGAATTGGAAAGAGAATGCTGACTTTCTGTAATAAATCGGGTTTCTCATTCGTTTTATGAATAGACAACAATCCAGAATATGATGTGTACTTATAAAAAAAGATAAAACCGGATACATCAACAGTATGGAGTAACACACAATGATGGAATTTTACCTCGCCGCGATAGATGACCAAGGCGGAAACGATTCTGATCGGGATAAACTGACTTTTATATAATACCTACTATCAACTCATGATATCTGTTGTAGCAGATTATTTAATTGACAAAAGCAGTGCAGAAGATGTGGTGACAGTATCATGAAACTGATTCCGCATCTCTATACGATCGACATCTTTGATGACACATTAGCAGCAAAAGGTTAAATACTCACTGTCGTAAAAACAAAGCAGAGGATTACAATAAGAGCGAACTGCAGTCTTGACGGTCACAGCTGTATATGGTATAATAATGCCAATATCTGGGTAAACATAGCGTATAAGGAGTGCGAGTATGAATCGGGAACAATACAGAAACCCCACAAATGCGGACAGGCCATATATGATCCAGCACGCAGGGCAGAACTTTGAAACTGTGATCAAAGAGCTGGCACGCGCAGGATTCGGTGGTGTTGTGATGAACTGTGAGTGGCACACAAGCCAGAATGATACAAACCAATATCTTGAGGAAAAGTCTGATTTCGAAGATCTGGACCGCCGCATCGAAATCGCCGGAGCAGAGAACTTCGGTGTATGGCTGTACGATGAAAAGGGTTACCCGAGCGGCAGTGCAGACGGGCTCACGTTGGCATCGCACCCGGAGTATGAGGCAAAGGGCCTGGCTCAGCTGATCGCCGACGGTGATTTCACACTTCCAGACATTTATGATAAGATCGTGTATGCCTGTAAACGTGACGGAACTCCCGTTGCTTTTGACACGCGGCATGCGAAGGGGGCAGAGCTCGTTTACGCAGTACGGACCGCATTTGAGGGCAGCCACGCAGAAAAGTGCGGTTGGGGCCCGCGCCGTTATCCGAATCTCATGAGCCACGAAGCAGTCCGTGCCTTCATCGACTGTACCTATGAGAAATACTTTGCCGAATTGAAGCATTTTTCTGAATTTCAAGCGCCCTTGACAGATGAACCGAGCCTCATGAGCGGCTATGTCAACCTGCCGGCCCCCATGACGGATGCCCTGGTCGCATGGGAGGACTCTCTGCCGGATGTTTATCTGCAAACAAACGGAGTATCTCTGTATCCGACACTGCCCGCGGTCTTTTCCGAGGACGAATCTGTCCATATCGAAAAGATCCGCTTCTGGGAAACGGTGGGAAACATGGTCTGTTCTGCTTACTTTGAACAGATCGCCGACTGGTGTACGGCGCGCGGTCTCCCGTTCTCCGGTCATTGCCTGCTTGAGGAGTGTATCGACGAGCATGTTCCGCTGTACGGTAAGCTTGTCCAGTGTCTCAAGGCTTTCACGTGGCCTGGTGTTGATATCCTGACAGGAGACCCGAAAGACTACGAGGGCAAAGAATTTCCGTACTATATGGCGGCCCAGTACGTCGGCGGTGCAGCGCGCATGACAGGCCGGACGCAGAATGTCATGGTAGAAATCTGTCCGATTCAACGCGGTCAGCGTGATTATACCTTTGAGGAAGAGCGCGGGACTATGAATAAGATTTTCTTCTCAGGCATTAACCACATCAATTCTTATCTGACCGCATCCCGTCTCGGAGACAACTTCAAAGAGTATGCCGCCCACGCCGCCCGTGTGACACATGTCCTGCGCAGCGCTGTATGGGACGGCCGCATTGGTATGTATTATCCCATAGAGACGGTGCAGGGTGTATTCCGTCCGTCTCGTCTCGGCGTCAACTGCGGTGCCTACACGGGGCGAGAGGCACAGACCTGCATGAAGTCCATCAATGATCTGACGCTGGAGCTGCGTCGTGAAGCGCTGGACAGCACGGTAGTCGATGCTCAATGGATCCGGGAGGCCAATATATCGGACGGATGTCTGTCGGCCAATGGACTGATTATCGGCACACTGATCCTGCCGAATGCACTTTATCTTCCGAAAGACGTTTCTGATAAGTTGGCAGAGTGGCAGAAGCATGGCGGGCATCTCATCTTCACCGATGGTGCGCCGGAAGGTTTTTCTGTCTGTCCCGATCCCATTGCCGCTGCAAAGGCTTTCAATCCGCCGGATATGATCGTGGAGGGAGTGGAGACCGGTTCCGTCTGGATCAACGCATGGCTGTGTGAGGGAAAGCGCATCTGGTATATTCTCAATACCGCCGCTGTTCCGCAGACGCTGACGCTGCGCCGCGAAGGTGCGTTTACCATCTGGAACAATAATACCGGTGAGATCACGGAGTGCCATACGGTCACCGTGGATGGTTACTCATCGATCTTTGCCGTCAGCGAGTGAACGACGTTCAGAAAGATGGAAGTGCCAGAACAAAACATGATATAAGAGTACTCTTGTTTTGTTCTGGAAACGGAGAAGCAAAATGAAAAAACAAATGATAATGCGATATCCGACAACGTGGCATGGCGAAATGTGGCGTGAAGGCGCACCATGCGGAAATGGAATTCTCGGGGCTTTAGTATATGGCGCAGTTGACAGAGAAATCATAGCAATCAATCATACAAGATTATGGAGCGGCGGAAGAATCTGCAATATTCCTGATGTATCAGACCGTGTTGAAAAAGTCAGAGAGTATCTTGATGAAAACAGACCGGATCTTGCAAACAGTGTATTGTCTTCCGCATTAAGAGAAAAAGGCTATGATCCTGCTTTTATGAGCTTAAAGCCATTATGTGATATCAAAATCAATCGAATCAACCCGAAACCTATATTTGGATATGAGCGTGTTGTTGATTTTGAAAAAGCTGAGGTCAGACTTTCATGGGACGAGAACGGATGCAAATATGTACGCAATACCTTTGTCTCAAGAGATAACGGCCTTTGCTATGTAAAAATGACATGCTCACAAAAGGGAAGAATCAGTACTGATATTTCTCTTGATGTTCATGACAGAGAGACCATACATTCAGATAGCGTTGGCGGCATAAGGAACGAAATACAGAACGATGTTATCATTTATTCCGGTGAGAATGAAAGTGTCTATTTTCCGGCAAACGGTGACTATGGCGCAGTAATGCGCGTAGTTTCGCATGGCGGGGCGAAAAGAACCATTAACAACAGAATCATCGTTGAAGGCGCTGATGAGGTTACACTGATTTTAGGTGTATTTGTCGGTGATAACAGAGAGAAAGCAATAGACAGACTGGTTTCGGAAATAAAAAATGCTTCAGAGTATGATACTGCACTCACAGCCCATGAAACCAGACACAGAGCGTTGTTTGACGGAGCTGATTTCGAGCTTACAGCAAACACGAATGAGCTTCACTCAAATGAAGAACTTCTGCTTGATGCGTTTACCAACGGCATGTCAAACGAATTGTGTGAGACGCTGTATCATTACGGCAGATATCTTCTTGTGTGCTCAACAGGAACACCCAAAGAAAATGCGCTGCCTACTCATCTTATTGGTTTATGGAATGGTACATACAGCTGTTTCTGGGCATTCCACATGTTCAATGTAAACTTTGAGATGATATACTGGCAGGCCCTTTCATCAAACAGACCTGAACTTCTCCGCACAGCGCTTGACTATGTGGAATCGTTTATGGATGATTACAGAGAAAATGCGGAAAAGATATTCGGATGCCATGGCATCTATATTGATTCCGTAAACACACCTGAAAGCGGAAAAGCAGCATGCCTTGCAGACCATATTATCAACTGGACAGCAGGCGCAGCATGGTTAAGCCAGCATTTCTATGATTATTACAGATACACCGGTGACAGAGATTACCTGGTAAATCACGCTCTGCCGTTCATGTATGAAAGCGCATTGTTCTATGAGGATTTTCTCAAAGATAAGAACGGATATCTTGAATTTGCGCCGTCAACATCACCCGAAAATGTTGCTTTGAATGTGTCAGGTGAATTAAACAGCTCTGCACAGGTATCAAAGAACGCATCAATGGATATTGCAGCCGTAAGAGAATTACTCACTAATCTTATTGAAGCAACAAATGAGACAGGATTGTATTCAGAGAAAAAAGAAACATGGAACAGAATGCTCGATAAACTCCCTGAATATAAGTATAATCCTGATGGTTCGCTGAAGGAATGGGCTGATGATTTCTATATTGACAACAATCATCATCGCCATCACAGCCACATGTATGGCATATTCCCGGGTCATAGCTTTGAAAAGGGAAGCCGTGAGTATGAGGGAGCAGTAAAAGCGGAAGACAACAGAATTGATATAGGAATGTCGGATCAGTCATCCTGGTCCTTGGTGTTTATGTCCTGCGTGAATGCTCGTCTTGGAAGAGCAAAAGAAGCATTGTTTGC
>JAKSPR010000069.1 GCA_024404655.1 Clostridia bacterium
ATAATAACCGGCAAGTTTTTCTGCGAGTCCGGCGCTGACGGAATTCAGAAGGTCGAGGGTCTCATCGCCTGTGGGGGCGGGCTTCGATGCGCCGCCGGAACTTCCTTTGCAGGAGACAAGGATCAGGCATAAAAAGACACAGAGCAGGGAAAGGAGCAGTGCGGGCAGGTTTCGTTTCATCGGGTGTCATTCCGTCCTTTTGGTATCACTTCCCCCATAGTATAGCATAAATCGGCGGATTATTCAAGCACAAATCCAGGATAAGTCTTGCATTTTCGGTGTGATATGTTATAATAAAGACAGAATATGAAATCGGCTGCCTGAGCGCGTTTTGCGGCGATGACATCAAACCCCCAACGGAGGACAAAATGGAAGCATTTTTTGAAAAACTGAAATGGATTGCGATCCTTGCTGCCTGCATTCTTGCGGGCTCCATGCTTTGCATCATGGCGGTGATCGAGCCGGATTTTGAGATTGCAAGCCGGATTTTCGGCTTTGTCTGCGGGCTGATTTTCCTTGCTCTGCCGACGCTTGTGGGCTATAACCTCATAAAAGAGCGTATGAAGAACAAAGACATCAAAAAAGAAGCCCGGGCGCGCAGCATCTATCCGTTCTTTGACACGGTGGAGACGGATCAGAACGAGACTGAAGCACGGCTGACCGGGTTCCGTGCGGATCTGGGACGATTCTTTGAGAACCGGGGCATCGGGGAAAACAGTGCTCTGCAGGGGGACACGACCCAGCTCTTCTATAACATCTTAAGCTTCCGCAAAAAGCGTCTGGACCGCAAGCACATCACCCTGCGTCTGGTATCCGAGCGCAAAAACTACGAAACCGGCGGTGCTGTGCGGGTGAAGCGGAATTTTGACGGCAAATATGAGGCTGCGCAGATTAAGGAGACCATTGCGGCGAAATCTACGTTCTTCCGCGAAAACGGGATGGAGTTCTATTCCCACCTGGACACGCATCTGGCGCATTACACTCTGATCAATGCAAAACAGGAGGGGGCGGATCATGTGATCTGTCCCAACTGCGGAAACAAGACCACGCGGGAAAATCTGGTCGACGGCTGCGACTACTGCGGGACCCATTTTTCCGTGGAGGACCTGGGTACCAAGGTGGCGGATTTTGCTCTGCGGGATGATTATGATATCCAGTATGCCAAATATAAAGCCCAGCGGCAGTGGTTCGGCGTCTATGTCTTTCTCGGCATTGCGGCTGTGACCTTTGTGCTGATGCTGATCATCGGTTTTTCTATGGGAAAAGCGGAGATGCTGGAAATCGGCGACGGTTCCATGGCCATTGCGCTGCTTGCCATGGTAATGGCGGCGGCCTTTGCGGGGTTCTGTTTCGGTATTCTCGGCATGTATTTCTTCTGGTTCTGCGTTTTCCCCTTTGTGCAGATCGGAGCGTCCTTAAGCTATTATTCCAAAGGCCGTCTGAACCGGATGAAAGAAGCACAGCGGGCCGATACCCTGCAGGAAGAAAAGATCCGGAAATCCGATCCGCTGTTCTCTGTCGCCGGATTCTATTCCAATGTTCAGAATAAGCTGGCCTCCATTCATTACGCGGAGAATGCGGCGGGCATCAACGCCTTCTCCGATGCAGAGCTGTCCTCCTATCTGCCGAAATATGCCGATGTGATCGACATGGCGTTTGAAGAAATGCGCATTGAGGGCTACGCCGTGGAAGGAGATTATCAGCGGGCGACGGTACGGACGACGCTCTCCCTGCGGCTGGACAATGGACAGCGGGTGGAGACGAAAACGGAGCATCTGCGGCTGACGCTGAAAAAATCGGCGTCATGCAAGACCCTTGCGGTCAGCGGTCCGAAGGTATTCCGGTGCAAAGGCTGCGGGGCGAGTATTTCTCTGGCAGAAGGAAAAACCTGCGAATACTGCGGCAGTACCTTTGACTTAAAACAATATGACTGGATGATTTCGGATTATCAGGTATTGAATACATAAAAGGAGGCTTTCCATGAAAAAGATTCTTTTGATTATACTGGGTATTGTGCTGGTTCTGGCACTGGCTTTTGTTGCACTGTTTTTCTACTCCCGGGCCCATATCATGGATAAGGGCATGGAATACGGGGCGACCTACAATCTTCTGCAGGGGAAATGGGTAGAGCTTTATCCAAGCTCGCCGGAAAATGCCGTGCGCTTTTCCATCAAAGGAGACGTTCTGACCTATACAGCCTATGAGGGCAAAAATAAGGTGGAGAAGACGGCAAAATTCACACTGGATTCCACATCGCAGATTTCCCATACGAACCAGTATTTTTCCTTCCTGTTTCCGGGTGGTGAAGAGCGTCCGATGGACGATTATCTCTATCAGATCGTGGAAACGGACGACGGACTTGCCGGCGTGATCTCCTTCTTGTTTTTTGAAGATGACGGTGTGGGATATTTTATCTCCGGGGAATTTGTCAGAGAAGAAGACCGGGCGTTTTTCCCGGAAAGCGGATACCGCTCCCCTCTGGCGGCGGAACTTGACGGGAACGAAGCGGTTCCCACGATCGCGGAAAACGAATCGGATAACGGATAAAAGAAGACAGAAACCACGGGTCTGCTGCATGCTCCATGCGGCAGACCTTTGTTAATTCTGCTGTAATATTTTGTTATTCCATCGTTGA
Organism: Clostridia bacterium; assembly: GCA_024404655.1. Classification (GTDB taxonomy): domain Bacteria; phylum Bacillota; class Clostridia; order Oscillospirales; family CAG-272; genus RGIG3925. Next base: position 2,636 of record JAKSPR010000069.1, read on the forward strand.
AAACAACAAAGATGCCTCAATACCCTTGACATCCATCGGGAGATTGTTTATAATAGGAACAATAAGGGATGCGGGGTGATGTGACCGGTCCCGCTTTTGAGAAAGGAATACCCAAAATGAAGAATTTACGCTTATTTGCGGGGCTGTGCGCAGCTCTCACCATGGCGTCTGTCCTCAGCGCCTGCGGAGATACGGCGACAGCACCTTCCAAGGATACGGAAGCGAAAGGGCAGGAGGGTACTGCGGCAATCGAGACTGAGGAAGTTGCCAAGAGACCTCCGGTCAATCTGCCGGACGGACTTGATTTCGGCGGTGCGGCATTCAATTCCATCACGTTTGAGTGGCAAGGCTATAAGTATTACTTCTTCGCTGACGAAGAAAACGGCGATATCATGAATGACGCGATCTACCACCGCAGGCAGGGGGTAGAGGACAAGCTGAATGTTAAGCTGAGTGACGAAATGCTGGGCAACGACAGCACCGAATATGTGCAGAATGCGGTCAAAAAGACGGTTCTGGGCGGCGAAGATGTTTATCAGCAGGCGCTGTTCCACTGTATCGGCGGCATTGCGACCATGGCCTCCAGCGGCTATCTTTACAATCTCGACGATATGCCGTATCTGGACCTGAAAGCCGAATGGTGGAATCAGGAGCAGATGGATGTCCTGCGGCTGGGCAAGAATACCTACTATGCGGTCAATGACTATATGATCCCCTGTCCCTATATCTGCTATTTCAACAAGGAAATGGTACAGAGACTGGACTATGAGAACCCCTATGATCTGGTTTATCAGGGCAAATGGACGCTGGACAAGTTCATCGAAATGGCGCGCGGCGCGGTTTCCGACCTGAACGGCGACGGCAAGATCGACTTTGAGAACGACTCCTTCGGTATTTCCTCAAACGAAACTTCCAAGTACATCAGCTTTATGACGGGTTCCGGTCAGTTCATCACGGAAAAGGGTGCTGACGGTCACATTGCGCTGGCGATCAACACGCCGAAGACCCAGAGCATCATGGAGCGGTTCACGGTTCTGGCAGACGAAAAGGTCTGCTACATTCCGCCGAGCCAGGACGAAGCTGTCCAGCTGACCATCAATTCCGGACGTCTGATGTTCCAGCTCAATGCTCTTTCTTCCGCGGAAATGATGCGTGACTACACGGTGGATTTCGGTTTCCTGCCGTATCCGAAATATGATGAAGCGCAGGAACGCTACTACTCCATGGACTGGGGCGGACTGATGGGCGTTCCTACCACCATCACCAATCCGGAAATGGTCGGCGCGGTCACGGACCTGCTGGCTTATGAGAGCGGAAACGAAGTCATCCCGACCTACTATCAGACTGTTCTTACCGGTAAGCTGGCGCGGGATGAAGATGCGGAAAAGATGCTTGATATCATCTTTGACACTATCTGCTATGAGGTCGGCGGCAACTACTTTGGTTTCTCCGGCGGCTTCAACGAGCTGTTCTATTCCATCTCCAATCTGGCGCTGAAGGGCAACAGTGATTTTGCGTCCTTCTATGCAAAGAAGGAAAAGACTTCCAACAAGACCATCGACAAGTTCTATGCAGACCTTGAAAATGTAGAAGAATAAATGTACGCGGCACCCGGGGATTTTTCCGGCTGCCGCTTTTGTTGGTAAAACAGGAATAATATGACCCGGAACGACCATGAGTACGATCGTTCCGGGTTCTCTTTTTAATCGGTCAGCGTTTCAAGGGCGGATCGCAGTTCTTCCATAGGACCGTCATAAAGGAGATATGCGCGGTTTTCGACTGTCATGGTGACAGCACCGTCATCAGCTTTGACGGGAAGCGGCGCATCCGAAAATTCATGGAGATATTCCACCCGGTCAGCGGGGAGTGGCAGGGTGATATCCGCCCGACCAGATGCGTGCCAGAGCATGGCACAGGATTTTCCCCCGTAGGTGAATGTAAATGCGCGGATGCGGAAATCCGGGGTATTCACCGGGGTGATGGGGACCAACGCGTACTCGCCGGACTTTGTGATCAGCAGGTGGTGTTCCTTACCGGGGGTGCGGAGGCTTTGGCGCTGTTCTTCGGTCAGGAGGTTGTTTCTGCGTACATCTTCCCAGCGGCGCATGACCTCCAGAATATCGTCGGTTCTCGGATGGGCACGCAGCGGTTCCAGGCGGAACTGGATGGTGGAGGGGCAGTCCCAGGCTGCGGCGTGGGAGGTACCGTATTCAAACTGGTCGGGTTGGGTGCCGTTGGACTTCTCATCAGGTGCCCAATAGCCCCACCAGCCGAAGTTCAGACGGGTGAAATCGTTCTGCATCCGGGGCGCTTCCTCGGCAGGAAATTCGTCGATCTTTTCCTTGAAGATCTCCGGGGCGAACACGTCAAAGGCGTTGCCGCCGCTCAGATGATGCCAGCCGAAATGGGCCTTGGCGGCACCCTCGGTAAAGAGGGGCTTGTTTTTCAGCTTTTCATAGACGCGGTATTGACCGCGGGGGACGTTATAGGCATACGGGGGATTGACGCCCTCGGAGCCGTCGAAGTACATAAAACCGAAGCCAGCGTTGTAGGTATCGGCGATCTTTTCCGCAATCTCATCGGCAAGGCTGGAATCCTGATCGAGATAGACGCTGGATGCGCCGTATTCACTGACGTCAAGGATGCCGCCGATCTCGCCCATGGGATGCTCTGTGACAATCGTATCATACGCACCGCGCTGAATACCATAAAAACGATAAGGACGTTCACAGGTATAGCCCTCGTAGGTCATCAGCTCCCCGCCGAAGCGGAGGACACGGCAGCGGTCCGCCATGACGGTATCGGTGGGATCTTCTTCCACAAAGAGTTCGGAAATCTCACCTGCGGGCAGCGGCTTTGCAAGGGTGAAGCGGGTTGTCAGACGCAGACGATGGTCGGCGACAGGGGTGACATAACGGCTTTTCAGACCGATGTGGGTCTGGAGCACATGGAGACCGGGGATGATGTCCGCTGAGCGGATCTTATTAAGCATTGCGGCGAGATCTTCCCGTCCGCGGGGATACTCGGGACGGAAATCATAGTTGCCGTTCAGCGCGTAGCTGCCCTGTTCCCGGAACAGGCAGGTATAATAAAGGAGCATCAGACGGAAGCCTCCGCGTTTGGCGTAGGCGATATGGTCATCTACATTCTCCGGGGTCAGGTTGGAAACCCAGTAGACGGAAGAATTGATCTCCGTGCTTCTGCGGCTTTCCACGCCCAACGGAAGACTGCAGTCTTTTTCCAGAGCATCGACGGCATCAAGGAAGCATTCGGTCTCTGCTGCGATGAGGGCGGCGGTGGTGCCGCGGAGGTGAATACCGCGGACCGCGTCGGCGTACAGAATACGGCAGTTCTCCCGGCGCTCGGAATCCACCTGGGCATGGGGATCGGCGGCGAGGACGCAGACGGATGCGCTGTCGTCACGGCTGACATTGAGCCATTCTCCGAAGGCCTCCCTGTGCTTCACGGGCAGGCTGACAAGACGGAAGGATTCGACGGGAGGCGGTGTCATGGCAAGTCCCGGATAATCATCGGGGTGGACGATGAAGTCTGTCAAAGTGAAAGTCATATAGGTATCCGCGATGCGGACCGCGACAGCGGCCTCAAAGGGGGTGACGGCGAAGCCGACGATGAGACGGCAGGTATCGGGGGTCTCACCCGGTTCCATACGGAGGCGGTTGGCGGGGAAGGTGGTGCGCTTGTTGGGATGGGCCAGCTTGACCTCGTTATTGAAGGGGCGCGGCTGGGTGACGGAGAACAGGGAGACGGTTTGGTCGGGGGTCAGGAGTTCTTCTCCTGTGGATTTCAAAATGAGACTGCGGGGGATGGCGTCCTCACCGACAGTCAGAGAGAAGGCCTTGTTTTCAAGAAGAATCATGGCGGGTATCTCCTTTGCTTTTATGATATATTGAGCATAACAGAAAACGCGGCTCTTGTCAATGGGGAACAGTGATTTTGAAAGCAAAATATCGGAAATTGAATTTTGGGAATTGACAGAACGATGGGAAAATGGTATAATCAAGCAAAAAGAAAGCGAAAGGATGACTAAACCATGAAAAAGCATATTTCCCTTGTGTGTCTTGCGGCGATTCTGATTTCTGCTCTTTCCGCGTGCGGAGAAGAAGCGGCAAAAACGCCGGACGATACGCAGGCTGCAGGTACTCAGGCTACCGCAGAAACAGAAGCAGCGGAGCCGGAACAGGTCCTTTATTCCAAGGATGTTCCCGTACAGGATTTCGGCGGTGCAGAGTTCCGCGTCTACACTTCCAACAACATCAACGGCTACGAGTATCCCACCACGCTGAACTACGGCGCGGAGGAAACGGGTGAAGTCGTCAACGATGCACTGTTTGCAAGAGACCGCTGGCTTGAGGATACCTACAATGTAAAGACAGTCTATGACTGCGATGAGACGACGGCTGCCGCCGCCATGGCGCAGAAACTTTCCAAGATCATCATGGCGGGTGACGATGCGTATGACCTGATCGTGCAGGATATCGCACAGGCATCCTACGGTCTTGCTTCCCGCAACTGCATCTATCCGCTGAACTATATCGACACCATAAGACTTGACCAGCCCTACTGGATGCCGGAGCTGAACGAAGCGCTGAAGATCGCAGGCGGTCTTTACTATTCCGCACAAGCGCTTTCTCCCCGTTTCTACGGCTCGGTCTATGTCATTCAGTTCAACCGCGATGTGGCAAAGCAGCTGGATATGGAGGATCTCTATCAGACGGTCTCTGACGGCAAGTGGACATGGGACAAGATGAAATCCCTTTCCCGCGATGCGCTGTCCGATCTCAACGGTGACGGCAAGATGGACGAAAATGACCGCTTTGGTATGATCTACGAAGTCCTGACCCCCGAAGCGCTGGTGCTCGGTATGGGACGGCACTATGTACAGAACGTGGGCGGATCCCTGAAATCCATGCTGGAGGATCCCGGCCTTGTGAGCATTATGCAGGATATGGCGGCATTCTTCCAGGAACCCTGTGTGACATACGACGTTTCCAACGCAAAAGTGGACTGCGAAGTGCTCCTTCAGAACGGCAACTACCTGTTCCGCAATCCCTGCACCTTTGACCTGGCTGCATATCGCGACCTGCCTTATGACTACGGCATTCTGCCCATGCCGAAGCTGGACGAAGCGCAGGATGCGTACTACGCCTACAGCCAGCCGTGGGCAACGGCATGCCCCGTCATTCCGATCACGCTGACGGGAGACGCGCTTTCCCGTGCGGGTGTGCTCACCGATGCGATGGCGGCCTACGGCTATGACTACGTAAGACCGGCTGTCTTTGAAAACGTCATTCAGCTGAAAGGCGCGCGGGACGAGCGCTCCGGTCAGATCATTGATATGATTTTTGAGAACGTCACCTTTGAGCTTTCCACGATCCTGCAGTTCGGCAGCCTCTATACGACGACCACCAACTATTTCACCTCCGGCCTTGGCAAGCAGGATATCACCTCGGCTTATGCAAAGGTCAAGGAGAAGTCCGAAACTGCCATTGGAACGATCATCGAGCAGTTTACCGAGTATCAGGCTGACCTTTACGGGAACAACTGATCAAAAACAGAGAACAGATACACAGCCCATGCGCCGGAAAAACGCATGGGCTGTCATTTTTATAGGAGTGCGCCGTCATAAACGCCGCCGATGCGGGGTTCATGTGCGGTATGGACGATCTTTCCGCCCTCCGGGCGGAAGGCGTCGGAGCCGCTGTCGGAGAAATAGAAATTCTCCTCCGGCACGGTACGGGCAACGACGGCATATTTCGGGCTGTCGTGGTTGGTGCGGCAGCGTGCGGTCTGCGGGACAAGAGCGATATCGGCGCGGATGACGTCATAGAGATGATCGAGTTTATTGAACAGATGGTGCGCGGTCTGGACCATGCCTGCGTGCAGAGCCTCCGGGCTGTGGTTGGCAAGGAGGATCTGCTCGGCGGAGCCGTCGATATCGCCGAGAATCAGAAAATCGCTGTTTCCGGTTTCGTCCTCCGGGTCGAGTTTCAGACGCAGGACCGTGGAGGTGTCGTTGAACCAGCCAATGCACTCATCGCCGTTTTCCTTTGTGCCGTCCTCATGGGTCTGGAGCACTTCCATCGGGCAGCCGCCGAGGGTGAACGTATCTCCCGTGTGCAGCTTGCGGTAACGGACAGCGGGATAATAGGAAAGAATCCGGTTATAGGTCATGTAGAGATTCGGTGCAAAGTCGTATTTGTCCTTGGCTGGGAAGTTGAACAGGACCCGTTCCAGCGCGATTTCATCGTGGTGGAGGCGGATGAGGCGGGCGAACATGTCCATGTGATCGTCATGGGCATGGGTGCAGAACCAGGTCAGACGGATTTTGCCGTCACTGCGGCTGAGCCGTTTCATGAGTGCAAACAGTCCCTCCGTTGCGGCCTCGGTTGCCTGTTCATACTCGCCGCCGTCGACGAGAAACAGGGAACCGTCGGGCAGGGCTGCGAGATAGCACATGCCGCAGTCCATGGTAAAGCCGCCGCGGTTCTTTGCATGATGGAGACCGTACTGCCAGACCTCCGTTTGGCCGGGGGCAGTATCACGATCGTCGATTTCCCGGAGGGGGAGGCTGACGGGGTCGAGGATCAGGCGGGCGATGTGGGTTCGGTCGGAATAACTGCAGAGGAGCAGCATGCCGTCATGGGAAAATTCTGCGAAGCGGGATCCGTCGGCGGAACGGTCCCGGAGCAGGACAAGACCTTCCGCGGCCAGACAGGAAAGATAGTCGGAAAATTCTTCCTGCGTGGTATTTCTTATGGTACGGACAAAAGAGTGGGGCTGGGTTCCCGGGCGGTAATCGTCGGGAAAGCGGATGGAGACTTTTCCGCTCTGAAATGTGATATCCGCCAGACGTTCGTTATTTTCGATGCGGACGGAGATGCTGCCTGCCGGGGAATACTGGTAGTGAAAAGAGATGGCTTCCTCATCGAGTTTGGTCAGGCGGGCAAGAAATTCCGGTTCCGTGATCAGTTCTCCGTCCGAAAAATGGGGGACGCGGTCGGGATCATCGAGGCTTCGTTCATCGCAGATTCCGCAGCCAGCGTCATAGAGGGCAGGAGAAACGGAACCTGCGGTCCGGTAGGGCGGCAGAGCGCAGAGAAGGTCGTCGGTGTGCTGCATGAGAGCGCTCCCTCCGATCAGTATGCGATCTCGCAGAAGCAGATATTGGCGCGCTGATAGGTGAAGGTGATATAAAGACGTCCGTCACCTGCCAGAACGATGGCGGGGTAGGAGTATTCACCGGCACCGGTGGCGAGGTCCATTTCCTTTTCCCATGTTTTGCCGCCGTCGCAGGAGACAAAGAGGGAGAGGGGCGTACGGGCACCCCAGTTGGAGCCGACAGGATTGCAGACGAGCGCCAGACGTCCGTCGGGGAGCTTCACCATATCAATGCCGCTGTTGTTGTTGTCCATGGAGATAGGGTAGGCTTCACACCAGGTTCTGCCGAGGTCCTTGGAATCGGAGCGGTAGATTTTTCCCTGGTTGGAGCGCATGAACATGTGAACGCCGTCTTCGTCTTCCCAGAGGGAGGGCTGGATCAGGCCGGTCTTTTTGTCGGCGGGAATATAATCGCTGCGCTGCCAGGTATGACCGTCATCCTCGGAGCGCTCAACGAAGGCAAGCCAGGTACCGTCGTCATATTCGTGGGAAGCGCCTGCCAGCATGGCACCGTCGGAGAGGATGATGGGCTTATCACGGACAGGGCCGCGGCCGCCGGTGCGGTCGCCGGGGACAAGCTCCTTTTCCTCGCCGAATGCAAAGGGATCAGAATAGGGAGCACGGCGGACAAAGGTCTGCCAACCGGGGAATGCGATGCCCTCACCGCGCTTGAAGAACAGGATGATACCGTCTTTTCCGGCGGTCAGAACGGGGTTCCAGCAGGCGGTGTCGGACTTGACGGAGGCCATGATGGGCTTCGACCAGCCGGCATTATCACGGATGGAGTACCAGATCTCCACATCGGGGTTCTTTTCGTGGGTCCCGCCGAACCATGCAGCGGCGATGCGTCCGTCCGGCAGGGGGAGCACGGTGGATGCGTGATGAGAGGGGGCAGGTGCGGTTTCGGCGTTAAAAATCAGTTCTTTGCGGATGAGTTCCATGTCAAAAATCTCCTTTTTTCCGGTTGTCAGTCGGATGCGTTTGTTATCAGTATAAACGGAAAACGGCGAAATTGCAAGGGATGAGAGGAAACATTTACAATTTTTTCACCGGAGGGCGGTTTGTCTTGAAAAATAACGGGACCTGTGGTATAATCCCATCTTTGACAGTTAATAAATGTAGAGAGCCCCGAAAAATGCTGTAGAATAA
>JAKSPR010000007.1 GCA_024404655.1 Clostridia bacterium
AACCGTATGGTTCCCGTTCGAAGCCCCCACTTCTTTAAGTGGTGGGTAGTTCACTCCGCAATCACAACCGTTTTTCCGCGTCCCTGAATCGTCTGCACCGAACCATCCGGCATCTCTGCTCTTACGGGAAGATCGGTGTCAAGGGTCAGCGTCAATTCCATCCGGCCTGCCGTCATACACCATTTCACGTCGACGGAACCGTCCGGCACACAGGCACGGCCCTCCGCTTTTCCGAGATACAGCGCTACAGGCTTGACAAGTACGGTCTTCCAGCCGGGTTCTGCGGGCTGTACACCGAGAATCTTTGCGGGATACTCATACAGCATAAGAGACCCCCATGCGTGACAGTCGCTGCGGGCACCGATCGGCGTTTCGGGGATCGTCGTCAGCGCCTGCGGAGGAATCTTCTTCCAGAGTTCCCAGAGCGCTTCGGTCTTTTCATACATGCCGACGCTCTCATAGGCACGGAACAGATAGAACTGCATGGGGAAGGAACAGGGCAGAAGCGCATCGCCCGCTTCGTATACCCGCTCCATCAGAGCCCGGCGGAACGCATCGTCCCCGGCTCCTGCCATCACAGCCCAGACCTGGGTATGCTGACAGAATTTCTCTTCATCGGCACGGTAGCGGTAAAGTCCGCGTGCCTTATCATAGAATCTTTCATAGAGCAGCGCAAGGACTTCCGCTTTTTCCGCCTCATAATCTGCGGCGATGCCGTCATAGCCAAGAGCTCTGGCAATTTCCGCCGCCACGCCGAGAGCATAGGCATAAACCATATTGTGATTGCCCTCCGCGCCTTTGCAGTCTGGAACACCGCCCTGCCAGTCATCGACCCAGTCGATAAACTCCCAATAACCAAGGTCTGCCGCCAGTCCGCCATCCGTCCGATGGTCACGGAAATAGCCGAGTACCCGGTCCATGGTGCCGAAATAGGTGCGCAGAACCGTTTTGTCCCCCGTCTGCCAGAAATAATCCCGCAGCATGAAGATCCAGTGCAGAGAGAATGCCGGGATCACCTGATGCTGATTGCAGGGATAGCGGGACTGCAGAATGCCGCTGGGCAGCTGGGAGGCGTGATAGTCGTAAAGCGTCCGCATGGGCATTCTGGTATCGCCCGCTGTGCGGTAGACAAACAGCATCTGCAGCCGGGTGTCCATGGTGTACTGCATCTGCTCATAATAGGGGCAGTCCTCGAAGGTCTCATGCATGCAGCAGCGCAGCGTGCGCAGGCTGATATCCCAGATATCCCGGATAAAGCCGCTGTCGTCTTCCTTTACCGCCGTCACGGGAACAAGGGGATAGCGCGTGATGCGGCAGGTCAGTGCTGACAGGGTGAGGGGTTCCGCCCCGGTCTTCACTTCCAGCCGGATATAACGGAATGTGCGGAACCAGAAAGGCGAATAGGAAAACTCACCGCCGCAGGGCAGAACTTCATCCGCAAAGCCCTCGAAAATGCCGTCATCTCCGGGTGTGCGGATGCCCTTTTCCGGTACGCCGTCTTTATTTTTGTGAAGATATGCTTCCGCATAACGGATCCTGATTTCCGCACCCTTACCGCCTTTGCCGCAGAGGGTCACAAAAGCCGTAGTTTCCTCCCCGGCGTCCAGGTCAACGGTAAAGCAGCTCTCCGCTCCGATGATCAGACCGTCCCCGGAGAATACCGCCTCTCCTCTCGGAGATTCCGTAAGCGCTTTCGGCGCGTGCAGCTCCAACATCGGAATCGGACGCTCGTATGCCGGGAACCGCTCCATGACGCCCCAGAAGGTAGCAAACAGATCTTCACAGACCTCCGCGTCATCCCAGTTCACGGCAGATTCCGCAAGATCGGCGTGTTCCGTATAGCCAAGCCATGATGCGGTTGTGTTCCGTACCGGGGTCATGACAGCACAGCGGGCCGCTTTCCATGCCGTGATGCCCGTGGAAATGTTCTGTTCCATGGAGCTTTCGCCGATGACGGCAAGGGCCGCATAGGGTGCCAGGCTCACCGCCCAGTCGGGACCGCCCACCTGGGAACCGTTTGTCACATGGGGGAATGAAACGACCTCGAAAAGAACCTCGTTTTCACCCGTTTTCAGGGGCAGCTCCACGGTATCAAAAAACTGATATCCGTCGCCGCCCTTGCAGGGGCCGAAGGCGATGAAGTCACCGTTTACATACAGCTTATACCGGCTGCAGGCGGAAACGCGGACGGTCAGCGTTTCCCCTTCCCTCACCGTGATCTGTTTTTGGAACAGTACCGTATCAACACGGCCAAGTTCCCGCTGTCCCCGGATGGCGATCCAGGACGCTCCAAGTGTATTTTCGATCGGACGCATGACAAATCCTCCTGTGGTTTGTGATTTTTCTTTATCATATCATATCACACGCAGAATGTCAAGAATGAACACTCTTTCACATCCGTTTTTTATTCAGTCCTTGACAAGCGGGGGCAAATGGTGTATGATATAAGAAAAATCTCGTATCAATATAAGGAACTCCGAATCATGCCGAAAACCATTCTCTTTGATCTTGACGGGACACTGCTGCCCATGGACAATGACGTCTTCACAAAAACCTATTTCGGACTGCTGGCAAAGACCCTCGCCCCCCGCGGTTATGACCCCGAAAAACTGGTAAAATCCGTGTGGTACGGTACCGCCGCCATGGTAAAGAACGACGGCTCCGAAACCAACGACAAGGCCTTCTGGCGAGCATTTGCCGAAGCGGAAGGGGAGCACGTCTATGACGATATCCCCGCTTTTGATTCCTTTTACCGCAATGAATTCGGCGGAGCAAAAGCCGTCTGCGGCAAGGACGAAGCCCTTGTGACACTGGTCCATGACCTGAAAGCAGCCGGATACCGCGTCGCTCTCGCCACCAATCCCCTGTTCCCCGCAGTCGCCACCGAGCGCCGCATCCGCTGGGCCGGTTTTGAGCCATCGGACTTCGAGCTTTACACCACCTATGAAAATATCGGCTACTGCAAACCGAATCCCGCCTACTATACCGAGGTTGCCGCACGGCTGGGTGCCTCCCCCGCAGACTGCATCATGGTCGGCAACGATGCCCATGAGGACACAGCAGCCAAAGACGCCGGAATGAAGGTTTTTCTGCTGACCGATCATCTCTTAAATAAAAAGAATGTCGATATCACGGAGATTCCCCACGGCGACGTCCGTGCGCTGCGGGACTATCTCTTTGCCGACGGAAAATGAAAGGACGACACGCCATGCCGCCGAAAGAACGCATCAAACGGTATATTTTATTTTTACTCTGTCTTTTCTTTATGGGAATCGGCATCGCGCTGACCAAGCACGGTGCGCTGGGCGTTTCCCCGGTTTCCTCTGTCGCCAATGTCATCAGCCTGAAATTCACCGCGCTTTCTTTCGGTATGTGGCTGACAGTGACGAATATCCTTCTTCTGCTGGGGCAGATCGTACTTCTCAGGCGGAAATTCAAGCTGTTCCAGCTTCTGCAGATTCCCCTGTCTTTCCTGTTCGGTTATTTCACGGACTTCGGCATGTGGATAATCCGCGCAGTCCCCAATGATTTTTACCCGGTGCAGCTGATCCTTGTTTTCAGCGGCATCATCGTTCTCGGCTTCGGCATCACCCTCGGCATTGCGGCTGATGTCATTCTCAATTCAGGTGAAGCCTTTGTCAAGGCGCTGTCGGATACCCTGAAAACCGATTTCGGCAATACCAAAATCGCCTTTGACGTCTCGTGGGTGCTTGTTTCCATCGTGCTTTCCCTGATCTTCTTCGGCGGCAAGCTCTACGGCGTGCGGGAGGGCACTGTCATCTCTGCCGTCTGCGTCGGCATTACGGTCAAATTCTTCTGCAAATACTTAAAAAAGCCCCTGACGGCGTTTCTCAAAAAATAAGAAGGTTCCAAAAATTCAGAAAGGATGAATTCCATGAAAAAAGTCGTTCTGCTCGGTGATTCCCTGCGTCTCATCGGTTACGGAAAATATGTCCCCGAAATGCTCGGCGAGGAATACGAGGTTTTCCAGCCCGAGGACAACGGCCGCTTCGCCATGTATACCTTCCAGCAGCTCGGTCAATATATGAACCACATTGAGGGTGCCGACGTCGTCCACTGGAACAACGGCAACTGGGACGTGGACGATCTCTACGGCGACGGTCCGCTGGAATCCCCTGAGCTTTATACCGCCCTGCTCGTCCGCATCGCGAAAGTCCTGAAATCCAAGGCCAGGCGCGTCATTTTCGCCACCACCATTCCGGTCCGCCCGGAATACTCCTACGCCGACAACAAGCGCATTTCGGAATATAACGCCTGCGCGGTCAAGGCTCTGACGGAGCTCGGCGTGGAGATCGACGATCTCTATTCCTTCGTTCTGCCGAACATGGAGGACTACATCCGGCGCGATGATTTCATTCATCTGACTGAGGAAGGCGCAAAAGCCTGCGCCGGGGTCGTTGCAAAGCTCATCCGCGGTTAAATCCAAGAAAAAACGGGAGGTCTCCGGTCGGGAGGCCTCCTTTTCATTATACATATCATGCAAAAATACCGCATAATAACAGGCGGAAATTCATAAAAATACAATTTGACATAAAATAATGATTGCATTTTCCGCCGAAATATACTATAATATCATTGACCGGTCAATTTCTCACCGGATGCCCAGGAGCTTTTCTGCATTGCGGTGGGAGATCAGCGCTTTTTCCTCTTCCGTCAGCGCAAGAGATTCAAAGAGCTTTATGTATTCTCCCTGATCCGCCCACGGCGAATCGGTGGCGAAGAGGATGCGCTCCGCCCCGTGCGCACGGATGATCTCCGTGCAGGTTTTCGGATAACGGTCAAGGACGAGGGCCGTGTCAAAGTATACAGGTTTTCCCACCAGCTTTTCAAGGACCTCCGAGGGCTGTACGCAGGCCCCCATGTGAGCCAGCACCAGTTTTCCGTCGATGATGCCCCGCAGCTTATCAAGAACATGTAAGATCATATCCGGCGTGCAGTGGACGTCATGGGGATAACCGAGGTCCACGCCTGCATGGGTCACGGTGAGCAGATCCCGTTTTGCCGCCGCTTCCAGAATCCGCAGATATCTCGGATCGTCAAAATAAACGCCCTGATAGTCCGGGTGGATCTTGATGCCCCGCAGACCCGCCGCTTTGATGCCGTCGAGGATTTCCTCCGGATTTTCGCAGTCGGGATGGATCGCGCCGAAATGATAGATATGATCAAGTCCGTTTAAGGACGCAGAACTTGCGTTGATACTCGGCACCTGTCGGGCAGACGTTGCCACCGGCAATACAACGCAGACATCAACGCCGTCGCGTTTCATGGATTCCACAAGAGAATCCCTTGTGCCCGTCCGGTAAGCGGGAACACCGCTCTGACTGATCAGCTGTGCAAGCGCCCGCTCGGCGATCTTATCGGGAAATGTGTGGGTATGAAAATCAATATACATGAAGGTGCCTCCCTTTTGCTTTGAAAACTGCATACAGTATACCACATTTTTCTCCCATCCGCAACATTTTTTTCTGATTGAATCTGTACCCCGGCAGCAAAATTTTCCAAAAGCCCCGCGTGCAGTCAATATAGTTCCCCGGAACCCCCATCCCCCGCGTGAGAGCCGTTCTCACGATACAGCGATCCAGAATCACGATCAAACGATAAAGGAGTGTTTTCATTTGGCAAACTATTTCCAGCCTGAAATCGAAACTGCGTCCCGCGAAGAGATCCTCCGTATTCAGAACGAGAAGATCGTCAAGCAGGTCAAGCACGTTTACGAAAACGTCGCATACTACAGAAACTTAATGGACGAAAAGGGTGTCAAACCCGAGGATATCAAGAGCGTTGACGACATCAAGAAGCTCCCGTTCCTCACCAAGAGCGACCTGCGTGATGCTTATCCCTACGGTCTGCTCGGCACCGACCTCAAGAACTGCGTCCGTATCCAGTCCACCTCCGGCACCACCGGCAAGCGCGTCGTTGCCTTCTACACCCAGGCCGATATCGACCTGTGGGAGGAATGCTGCGCAAGAGCCATCGTCGCTGTCGGCGGCACCAATGAAGACGTCTGCCAGGTCTGCTACGGCTACGGTCTGTTCACCGGCGGCCCCGGTCTGAACGGCGGTTCCCATAAGGTCGGCTGTCTGACCCTTCCCATGTCCTCCGGCAACACCGACAGACAGATTCAGTTCATGATGGACCTGGGCGCGACCATCCTCTGCTGCACCCCCTCCTATGCTGCCTACATCGGTGAATCCCTTGCAGAAAAGGGCTACAAACCGGAAGACAACAAGCTGAAGGCAGGTATCTTCGGCGCAGAGCCGTGGACTGAGGAAATGCGCAGAAGCATCGAAAAGAGCCTCGGCATCAAGGCTTATGATATCTACGGTCTCACCGAGACCTCCGGCCCCGGCGTCTCCTCCGAGCCCGGAGAGCAGACCCCCGCGCACGCCAACGAAGACCACGTCTATCCCGAGATCATTGATCCCGATACCGGCGAAGTCCTCCCCGAGGGCGAAAAGGGCGAGCTTGTCTTCACCTCCCTTGACAAGGAAGCATTCCCGCTGCTCCGCTACAGAACCCGTGATATCTGCGTCCTGACCCGCAAGAAGTGCTCCTGCGGCAGAACCCATGTCAAGATGTCCAAGCCCATGGGCAGAAGCGACGATATGCTCATCATCCGCGGCGTTAACGTCTTCCCGAGCCAGATCGAGACCGTTCTGCTCAACGAAGGCTACTCCCCCAACTACCAGATCGTTGTCGACCGTGTCAAGAACAACGATACCCTTGATATCTATGTCGAGCTGACCCCCGAGCAGTTCTCCGATAAGGTCGCTGAGATCCAGGCAAAAGAAAAGGCACTGGAAGGCGCAATGCGCACCATGCTGGGTATCGGCCCGAAGGTCCACCTCGCAGCACCCAAGACCATCGTCCGCAGCGAAGGCAAGGCCGTCCGTGTCATCGACAACCGTAAGCTGCACGACTGATTTCTGAATCTGACAAACGAGAGGAGATAGAATTATGGCTATCAAACAGCTTTCCGTATTCGTTGAAAACAAGCAGGGCAAGCTCGTCGATACCGTCCGCACCATTTCCGAGGCCGGTATCAACATCCGTGCCATGAGCATCGCAGACACCAAGGATTTCGGTATCCTGCGTCTGATCGTTTCCGACACTGACAAGGCCTGCGGTCTGCTCAGTGACATGTCCATCGTCACCAAGACCGATGTCATCGCCGTCAAGATGGATGACAAGGCCGGTGCCCTCTGCAACATTCTGACCGTTTTAAGTGATGCCGGCATCAATGTGGAATACATGTATGCCTTCACCGCTTCCGCAGAATTCGGCGCTTATGTCGTCGTCCGTGTGGATGACGTCGCCGGTGCCGAAAAGGTCCTCGCAGACAAGGGTCTTGCCACCCTCTCCGTTGAGGATATCGCAAAGATCTGATACTCCCCACAAAAACTCCCATCGGATGCAGCCACCAACCCGGCTGCATCCGATTTTTCTTTTTGATTCTTCTTTTGTTATATTGCAATTTCCGCATGGCTGTGTTATAATGCAGACAGGGAAAGGATCGCCCGATTTTTAAGCAAAATCGGACAAATCCCAATAAAAGGAGCATGTTTATGAACTACGAACTGAAAAATCAAAGTCTCACCGTCACCTATAACCCCGAAGTACTGACCCTCACCGTCGCCGTCTCCGGCACAAAGGAGATCTGGGCATGGAACGCCGTTCCCACCCTGCGTCTTGCCGACGGTACCGTACTTTCCTTTGCCGACGCTGTCTGCGAGAGTAAACCCTATAAGACCGGCATTGCCGATGGCGTGCGCGCGGTCTATTCCGGCTTCCGTGCCGCCGACGGCACAGTTTATCCCTTCACCGTCTCCACCTTCGTTTTCCTTGATATGGCTTCCGGCGAACTACGCACCGAGGCGACCCTCTCCGGTGACACCCGCTGCCAGCTTTCCGCCATGGTCTATCCGCCCCGCATGAAATACGATGCGAAGGAGGGCGAGGGCTACACCGTTCTGCCCCGCATGCAGGGAACCCTTGTCCCCGCAGGACATCCCATCAAGATCGTTGACGGCATCATTTATGAGCGCGACGCTTATATCCCGATCTTCGGTCAGATCAAGAACGGCAGCGGCTATCTTGCCATTTACGAAACACCCTATGACGCCCGTTATGAGCTGGCGGGAGAAGAAGTGCAGCCGTACTTCATCCCCTCCCTCGGCTTTATGGGTGAAAAGCGCGCCATGCGCTATACCTTCTATGCCAAGGACTGCGATTTCAATGTCATCGCCAAGGGCTATCGCTCCTACTTATCCGAGCGCGGTCAGCTTGTGACGCTGAAAGAGAAGATCGCCCGCAATCCCAAGGTCGCAGAGCTGATCGGCACCCCCGTCATCCACAGCGGCATCGCCGTACATATCAGCCCCAAGTCCGACTTCTTCCGCCCGGATGATCCCGGATTCAACGACAACTACACCACCTTCGACGAGCGCGCCGAACAGCTTGCCGTCCTCAAGAAAAACGGTGTCGAAAAAGCATATCTGCATCTGGACGGCTGGGGCAATCACGGCTATGACAACCTTCATCCCGACGTCTTCCCCCCGCACGAAGCCGCAGGCGGTTATGACGGCATGAAGCGTCTGGGCGACGCCTGCAAAGAGCTCGGCTACCTCTACGGCATCCACGACCAGTACCGCGATTATTATTACGATGCGGAATCCTTCTCCCTTGACAACGCGCTGGAGTACGGCGATGGCAGCCATCCCTATTGCTCCGTCTGGTACGGCGGACCTCACAGCTGGATGTGTGCGACCCTCTCCCCGGACTATGTCCGCCGCAACTACAACACCTTTGCCGAGCATGGCATTGAACTGGACGGTTCTTATCTCGACGTGTTCTCTGTGGTTCTGCTGGATGAGTGCTTCAATCCCGATCATCCCATGACAAGAAGACAGTGTGCCGAAAAGCGCAGAGAGTGCCTTGACATCCTCACGTCCCGCGGCATCATCCCCAGCTCTGAAGAGGTCCTCGGCTGCATCATCAATTCCCAGGTGCTCTGCCACCATACCCCGTTCTATACCACCGGTTGGGACGATCCCGAATCGAAATCCATCGGCATCTCCGTTCCGCTTCTGAATCTCGTCTATCACGACTGCATCATCACCCCGTGGTTCGGTCTGAACGGCAAGGGCGGCTGGGGACTTCCCGGCGTGGACTGGGGCTTCCTCTGGGCACTGCTCTGCGGCGGTACGATTTACTATAACATTGAAGAAAGCCCCGAGCGCATCGCCTTCGGCAAAATCGCGCTGGAGCTTCATAAGAGAATTGCCCTCTGTGAACTGGTTTCCCACGAGCTGATCACGGAGCGCAGACGCCGTTCTACCTTCTCCGACGGTACCGTCGTTGAAGCGGACTTTGACGCCTGCACCTTTGCAATCCATTATCCCGAAGGCAAGGTCGTCAGCGGTTCTCTGGACGCTTGATGCGTTTCCGTTCCACGATCCCAAGACAGATAAGCTCATAAATGAGCATCACGCCCCATCCCGCCATACAGGCGTAGGCTTCGCCGGTGATGCCGATCTTCGGCACCCACAGAATGACGCACAGCGTCCGGATGCTGATCTGCATCACCGTCGCCGCAAGCACGATCGCCATGTGTCCCAGTCCCCGGAAATATCCCTGCAGGGAATTGAGGATGCAGGGCATGATGAAGAACCACGCCTTGACGGCAAGATAGGCCGCGCCCATCTCCACCATGGCGGTGCTTTCATCGGGCGTTAAGAACCGCACAAAGGCTCCCCGGAACAACAGCGTCACGGAGCATATCATGGGAAAATAACACAGCGCCACGATCAGCCCGCGGGAGAGCGATTTTCTCATCCGCTGTTCGTTTTTCGCTCCCCGGTTCTGGGCGGTGCAGGTCATGACGCCGCTGCCAATGCTCTGGGAGGGAATACAGGCGAAATCATCCACCCGGCAGACCGCGTTGAACGCGCCGATAGCCGTCACGCCCTGCAGATTGATGGTTCTCTGGATCATCACTTTTCCGATTGGCTGGGCTGCCTGCTGCAGTGCTGTCAGCATACCGTTTCTGAAGGTCTCGGAAAGCAGTGCGCGGTCGATTTTGTATTCCCCTCTGCCCAGATGCAGAAGCGGGATCTTTGTCTGAATATAGACAAGACACAGAATCACGGATACCCCCTCCGAAAAGGTCGTCGCCAGTGCCGCCCCCGCAACGCCGAGAGAACATCCCGCGATCAGAATGAGGTCTAAAAGAATATTCAGCCCGCAGGAGATGCCGAGGAACAAAACCGGCGTCCGGGAATCCCCGATGCTCCGCATGGCGTGGGAGAGGATGTTATACTGAAAGGTAAACAGAAATCCCACAAAGATGATCCGCAGATAGAGGACCGCCATCTCCATGGCCTCCTCCGGCGTTCTGATCCACGAAAGGATCTGCGGTGTCATAAGAACACCGAAGCAGAAAACAAGCAGAGACAGGACCGTTCCGGAGATCAGCGTAGTCGCGTATTCCCGTTTTACCCCGTCCTCATCCTTTGCACCGTAGAGTTTGCCCATAATGACCGACGCGCCGATGCCGATGCCGGAGGCTCCCAGCACCATGATCGTCATGATCGGGTTGGAGGTACTCACCGCAGCCAGCGCATTTTCCCCGAGATATTTTCCGATGATCATGGAATCCGCGGCGTTATATGTCAGCTGCAGGATATTGCCGAGGATCATCGGGACGGCGTAGCCGATGATGTGCTTAATGATACTGCCCTGCGTCATGTCTTTCATGGGGAGGTCTCCTTTTTTGAAAAATGGTTACGGTTGATCCGGGTTTCTGCCCTCGGCTGATTTCTGATTATCTCCGGCTTTCCGGGGGTGACCGGCAAGGGCTTTGCGGTCGCCCTTGCATGCTTCGCGGGGCATCCTATCTTGGTATATACTGTAATTTGTATATTGTCGGGGGCCTATTGAACTGCAAAAAACGTTGCTATCATTATACCTTGATAAATCGGTTCTGTCAAGGACTGCCGGAAAACAGTCAGAAAAGCGATATTGTGTTCCTCATTGACGGCATCTCTTATGAAATCACCGGCACACCCACCGTCGGAAATCCCGTGTTTTCTTTGCAGAAGGATACAAAAACGGCCCTGTTTTCACTTTCCGATGACAAAAACGGTGAAGCTGAACTGCGCATCACAACCGATGACGGAGAATCCGTTTACCGCTCTCCCATGAAAGATTTCAGATTTCTCAGCAATTACTTAAAAACCAACTGAACATCAAAAATGACGCGGCATCCGCCGCGTCATTTTTCTATTTTCTGTCAACGAAGAAATAGGGTTCCTCTTTCATTTTCTTCACAGCCGCCTTTTCGAGAGCCGCTGCGTCAATGCAGGTACTGTCTGCCGAAAAGAGCTTTCCGTGGATGACCTCCGGGCTTTTCAGCACCAGATCAAACCGCTCATACCGCTGGGCAGCAATGTCATGGAAGTCATGATGGTACTGGAACACTTCCCGTTCTTCTCCGTCATAGTCCCGGAGAATATACCGCGTTTTCTCTTTTTCAAGACAGTAGGGCGCACCGGCGATCTCCTCCATGCCGTGCATGAAGGTGCAGTGCTCGTTGATATTTCCCACCATGAGAATTTTTCCGCCCACGGAGGGCAGAAGCCGGAAGGGCGAATGGGGTCCCACGGGCGTATCGTCAAGGAAATGCTCCCGTGTCAGCTTTTCTGCCAGATGCCCTCTTGCACAGACGGAATGAGTCGGGTGCATACTGCGCAGAACACCATCCATGTGAAGAAAGGTATTCGGCAGAAGTCCGATGCAGGCGGGCGTTTCCGCAATGGAGAAAAGCGGCTGATTTCTGCCTACCGTCCCATAAGAGAGCGCAGGCAGTAAAAGCGTCCCGTCCGTACCAAGATAATCACAGAACGCAGAGAGAAACTGCTCCGGCGTTTCTTTGATGCCCAGGGCTTTCATGGAGGAGTGCATGAGAACCGTGTCCCCCGGATGAATGCCCAGCGCGGCAAGATCCCTTGCCATGATTTCGGAAAAAGTCATGATTTTCACGTCCTCTCCGTTATAAATACTGCTCCGCCCAGGCTTTCCAGCCGTCGGGGTCGGACTTGCCGTTGAGCATGATGCCTTCTTTTATGACGGCAGTATCGGAAACGCAGCCCCGCAGTTTTTCCGCCGTCTTACCCAGTTTGCTGCCGCCGGAGGTGGCGAACAGGACGATGGTCTTGCCGGAAAAGTCATAGCTTTCCAGAAAGGTATTGATGATCGTCGGTGCAATATACCACCAGATGGGGAAACCGAGAAAGATCACATCATGGGACGCAATATCCGCATCTTTGTCGGCAAGTGCCGGACGGGAATCCGTATCCTTCATCTCCTTTGAAGAGCGGGAGAAGGGATTCAGCCAGTTGAGATCGGCTTTTTTATAGGGGATCGCGGGCTTGATCTCATAAAGCTCCGCACCGATGACCGAGGCCAGCGTCTCTGCGGCGCGCAGCGTGGTACCGGTTGCACTGAAACAGGCGACCAGAGGATTTGGCATGGTTATTCTCCTTATCAATCGAGAGCTTCAAAGGCCTCGATGGTTTCCGTGATGCTCTTTTCCACCTTTTTCTGCATGGAAACTGCGGCGGAGGCCAGATCACGGTCGTTCTTCTGCATCATCGTCATGAAGTTGGCGTCGCGGATGATCTCACACCAGATCGTATCGCCCCAGTCAAGCACACGGTTGCCGAAGATCAGGTCGATCATCTGCTCGGATTCCGTATCACGGGTATATTTGGATTTCAGCATGACGTCATAGTATACGGGCAGGACATTTGCATAGGCGTCTGCCGCCATGGCTTCCAGCACAAGACCCGTAAACTCCATCCGCTCGTTGGTAACGGGGATGCAGAAAAGCTCACAGCCTTCGATACGGGTGCAGTAGTTCTTCTGAGCCTCGTCTGCCTTCGGATACGGAATAATGCCGAAATCCATATCCATCGTGCGCAGGGTTTCCAGATACGATGCCGTCATATCCATGAAAAGACCCTGATTCTGGATGAACAGATTGACGTTTTCCGGATCGACGTCTTCATTGGTTTTGGTGTAGCGCCATGCGTCGGCGGTGTAGGCAAGATCAAAGGCGCGTTCAAAGGCATCTGCAAAGCCCTGGTCTCCGCCGAAGGAGAAGGTCGGATAGTTCTTTGCGTCCTTTTTGATGGAAAGCTGTCCTGCCGCGATCCAGACGCAGGGCAGAATCTGCTTGCTGGTGGCAAGAAGTCCGTAACGGTCGGCATCGTCCATGGTGCTGTTGCCGTCGAGGTCGCTGACCACAGCCTTCATCATGTTCTGCATGGAATCCATGGTCCACTTGCCGCCTTTGACGATACCGTACATATCACCGAGGTCGAACTGGCTTACAAGACCTTTATTGAACACCAGCATGTGGGAATAGTCATAACCGGTCAGGTTGAAGGCGCCGACCGCAAAATAGGATTTGTCGCCGATGGAAAGATTCTGATTCAGCGCATCATCCCAGTAGGGCTTGGAAAGGTCAACAACGGGCAGCTCCGTGACCGGTTTCAGCAGTCCCTCCGCCGCATAGTTGTAGGCGTAGACGATACGGGTCGTGATGACGTCATAAGCGCTGTCGCCTGCCATCACGGCAGCACGCGCCTGCGTGGTATTTCCCTGCTCATAAATCTCCGCATAACGGAAATTGTAGGTGTCCTCCAGTCTCCGGCAGCGCTCAAACAGTGCGTCGTTCAAAACCGTTCCGTCCGATTCTTCCACATTCAGACGGAAATGGAGAGAGGAACGCTCGCGGGTGTAGAAGGTCATGGTTTCCCCGCCGAAATCATGGGTGCCGAGATGGGCCAGAGGAGAAACCTCCTCCGTCACAGCCGTGGTTTCCTTGTCCTCCGCCGGGTTCTGTGCTTCGGTCTGTACAGGAACATCCGTTGCCGCTTCCCCGCAGGAAATCAGCGCAAGGAGCAGAGCGGAAAATAAAAGCGCCATACGTTTCATGATTTTTTCTCCGTTAAATTTTGGGTATTTCCGGGTAATTTCTTGTATTCTCTGATTATACTAAACTATCTTTATTTTGTCAATCAAAAAAGTGCTTTTTTCATATATCCGGGTTCATCCTCGGTATAGCCGAATACGGGATAAAACAGTCTCGATTCAAAGTACTCTTTTCCGCCGAGATGTGCAGTTGCATAGCGGATGCCCCGGGCGCGGATGGCATTCTCCGCCTTTTTCAGAAGCGCTGTGCCGATGCCTTGCCGCTTCATCGAATATTTGACGTACAGTCTGTGCAGCCGGGCGTTTTCCTCGTCCAGACGGTTATAGCCGATACTGCCAACGACCCGGTCATGTTCATCCAGCGCAAGCCAGAAAGCATCGCCCCGGGAAAAGTATTTTCCCGGAATATCCAGAAGATCCCGGTTGATGGACGGAACACGTCCCAATGCATTCTTTGCTTCCAGAATCATAAAGATCATGTCGTCCCGGTATTTTTCCTCGTACGGTATGATTCGGATCATGGTTTATAGGCCTCCTTTGTCTTTGTATCCTGCGTCATCTTCTGACCGTCTTTGCAAAATTCTTTTCAAGCATATAAGCATAGCCGAGCGCCAGTACCGTCAGTACCGCCGATACGGGAATTTCATACCGTACCACCAGCGTTTCATTGGAAAATACACTCAGTGCATTCAGGATCCCGTGGGTCAGGATGCAGGGGTACAGCGACCGTCCCCGGCGGAACAGCGTCACAAAGAGAAATCCCAGCGCTGCGGCGTAGACAAGCTGTAAAAGACAGGAAATAATCTCCGCTCCCCGCAGAAGATTCACGATGTGCCCGATACCGAAGGTAATGCTGGAAACGATCACCGCCGACATCACATTGTCCTTTGCCATGGCACAGAATAAGAATCCGCGGAAAATGAGCTCTTCCAGAAATCCCACAAGAAGCATGGAGAGTATGGTCATGAGGGTCGTTGGAACCGGCATATTCAGTTTCACGCCGAACCACACATTGACCGCCGCGATGGGAAATAACGGCAGATAGTAAAGGAACACTTTCGCAGGATACGGACTTTTTTCAAGTCCGTACATCATGGAGAGCTCGTTTTTCTTCACAAAGCAGAGGAAAACCGCCGCAAGCACCAGATCAAACACCAAAGGAACCAGAGCCGGAACCCCGATGGTATCCGATAATTGCTCCGCAAGGCCGCTGCCGATCACATAGACAATGATCACTGTGACCGCAAACCAGATTTCGCTTTTTTTATATAGAGTGTTCATCTCATCAACTCCCATTCTGTGTCTTATCGTGTCACATCCGGAACCGTCAGGAATTGACGTCTGTTCCGGTCTGCTCCACCCGGATTTCGATCCTGCCGGCCGCATGTCCGGCATCCACCGTGACCGTATAACGGCCGGACATGGTAATGGGCAGCTTAAAATCCGCAGTATCCGCACCGTCTGCCCGGTAGAGCACATCCCCGGCTTCATCCCGGATACAGATGTTCACCCGGCCGCCCCGAATCTCCCAGGAACATAAGAGCACATCGCCTGCTTCCGCTTCCAGATTTCCCGTGTCTTCTTTTGTCATCCGGGTAAAGTCGAGGACAAAGCGGTCGGGATTCTGCAAACGCTCCCCGTTAAAGACCTCCTGCCCGGATACCGCCATGCCAATGGTCACAAAGACCGCCGCAAGAAAAACAAAAAGCAGAATACCTATCGTCAGTTTCTTTTTCATCACAATCATCTCATTCTTTGTCCATAGATTCCTTTTTCATCATTATAACACCACCCCGCCCCCCTGTCAAGCGCTGACGGAAAACTTCCGCTGCGTCAAAGACCCGATAATTCCGCGACAATACCGCCAAAGTTCCGCACCGACCCTTGACGCATCCCGTTTTTCCATGCTATAATGAAATCACATAATACATCCTTTTGTATTCATCCCGACAAGAAAACGGAAAGGAACGAAATTCCCATGAATGAATATCTGAACCCCCATGTCACCGCTGTCGGACGGCTTCCCGCCCGCGCCCGCCGCTTTGCAGAGAAAACGGTCTCTCTTGGCGGCACCTGGTCGTTCTGCCTTTTTGCCCGTCCCGAGGACTGCGGCGATTTCTATTCCGACGGCATCGACGAATCCGCATACCGTCCCATCACCGTTCCCGGCAACTGGCAGCTGCAGGGCTTCGGCAAGCCGATTTATACCAACTACGCCTATCCGTGGCCCATTGACGGCGAATACGGTGTTGACAACTGGCCCGACCCGTGGAAGGTCCCGAAAGAGAACCCCACCGGCTGCTACCGCCGCCGCTTCACACTGCCGGATAATACCTGCGGCAATGACGTGATCCTCCGCTTTGACGGCGTGGAAACCGCCTATGAAGTCTATATAAACGGCACTCTTGTCGGCTACGCCGAGGACAGCAAGCTGACCTCCGAATTTGATGTGACCGCATACGTCCATGAGGGTGAAAACCTCCTTGCCCTGCGGGTGTTCACCTTTGCTACGTCCAGCTATCTCGAAGATCAGGATTACTGGTACCTCTGCGGCATCCATAGAGCTGCCGATCTCATCCTCGTCCCCCATGCCCGCATCGAAGACTTCAAAATCGACGCTGTTGCGGACCGCTATACCCCCGGCGGTACCCTGTCAGCCGATATCCGTGTATCGAGAACACCGGGCTACTCCGCCCGCTCCATCCGCGCATCCCTCAAAAATCCGGACGGAGTGCTCCTCTCCGCAGTCACGGAACCCATCCGCGGCCATGCGGAATACAATCTTGCATGGGCGCCCACAACCGCTGCCGCCCGCATCCGCATGACCCTGCCCGAAGTGGAACGCTGGTCCCCGGATACCCCCATCCTTTATACCCTGTATATCGAATATCTCGACACCGACGGCACGGTGCTGGACACCGAATCCAGCCGCGTCGGCTTCAAGCGCGTGGCAATTGAGGATGGCATCCTGCTCATCAACGGCAGACGCGCCTTGATCTTCGGCGTCAACCGCCATGAATGTGCATGGAAGGAAGGCCGCGCCGTCTCCCGTGAGCACATGGTCCGGGAAATTGAGAGCATGAAGCGCATGAACGTCAACGCCGTGCGCACCTGCCATTATCCCGACAGCCCCCTGTGGTATGACCTCTGTGACGAAATGGGTATTCTGGTCCTGTGTGAATGTGATATTGAGACCCACGGCGTTTCCGGTCAGATCTCCCACGACGGCGACTTTGTCAGCGTTTATACGGAGCGCGCCCAGCGCATGGTGTACCAGCACAAGAACCACGCCTGCATCTACGGCTGGTCGCTGGGCAACCAGAGCGGCTGCGGCCCGAACCACGCCGCCAAGTACAGCTTCATCAAAGAGTACGACAAGACCCGCATCTGCCAGTATGAGGCGGGCGATCCCGGCAAAAACATCTCCGATATCCGCGGCAAGATGTACGCAACGGAAAAGGAGATCCTCTCCATGCTCACCAACCCCAGAGACAACCGTCCCGTGATCCTGGTCGAGTATCTCTATCAGATCCGCAACAGCGGCGGACGCATGGAGAAGTTCATCGAGATGCTCCGCCGGTATGAGCGTTTTCAGGGTGGTTTCGTCTGGGACTGGCAGGATAAGAGCCTCCCGCTTCCCCTCCCCGACGGCACCTTCGGCTTCGGTCACGGCGGCGATTTTGACGAACCCTTCAAAGAGCCTTCCGAGCCGCCCTATATGACGAACAACGGCCTTGTCCGCGCCGATCTTGTCTGGAAGCCCGTGGCCTATGAGGTACGCGAGGCCTATGCACCCCTGCTCATCGACAGCGAGTTCAGCGACAGCGCTTGGATGCCGCTCTACGGAACAGGACTCTTCCGCGCGTTCAATCGCTCCTCCGCCCGCTCCTCCGAAGATTTCACAGTCACCCTCACCGTCAAGGGACATGACGGTCTGACCCTCGCTCACGTTCCGGTCTCCCTGCCCGTGCTGGCCCCCGGCGCTTCCTGTGAGGTACCGCGTTTTTACGACCTCGAAGAAAAATTCGCCGACGAACCCATTCTCTTCTATGAATTCGCAGTTGAAGACAAGCGGGGCGAGACGGTCTCCTGCCGTCAGTTCCGCGTCCGCGACGGTCTTATCCCCTCATCTGTCTGCCGCCCGGCATGCGCTCCCGTCAGCACAGCCACGGAAAAAACAATGATCTTTGAAGCAAGCGGTGCAAAGGCCGTCTTCTCCCGCGATGACGGTATGCTGCTTTCCTACGAAAAGGACGGAAAGCTTCTGATCACATCCTCCGCACTCTGCAAGGATCGTCCCTACTGCGGTCTTGACGCCCAGCCCGGCTGGGGCATGCGTCCCGCCATGGACGAAGCGCGTAATCTCCCCCTGTGCTTCGCCGCTCCCACGGTTTCCGCAAAAGCGGACAGTCTCACCATGACCGCCGTCTTCCGTGGAGGATTCCGTCTTGCGGGAGATATCGCATGGACCATGTACGGTGACGGCACGCTGCTTTGTGAGCTGCACCTCCGCACCACCGCCGGTCTGATCCTCCCCCGCTTCGGCGTGGAGCTGACCGTCCCCGGAGACCTGGATACCGCCGATTATACCGGTTACGGTCCCATGGAAAACTATGCTGACCGCATGGTGGCTCCACGCTTCGGCAGCTATATCCAGAAAGTCGAAGACCTCGGCTTTGATTTTGCTCCGCCCTCCGAAAACGGCGGTCACGAAGGAACGATACGTCTTGCCCTCCGCAGCGCGGATTCCGAAATTACCTTCGATTCTGACCATCCCTTCCATTTTGACGCTCATCCCTACACGGTAAAGGACTGCCAGAAGGCGCTCCACACCCATGAGCTTCCCACCCGCGATGAGATCACCGTCCACCTCGATGCTTATCACGCCCCCATCGGCGGCGATATGGCATGGAGCACAATGCTTTCCAAAGAAGACATTCCCGGTGCAAAAGATCACACGCTGCGCTTCCTGGTGAAGTAAAAACGGAAAATGATCAGGGGGAGAACGGGGAGAACCATCTCAGACGCCGAAGTTTCTCCCCGTTCTCCCCCTGCCGGGTTCAGTAACAAGATCATATCTGTGCATCCCCCTCATACCCCACTCCTTGGCTGGCATCGGCTGCAGCCGGAAGTGGGGTGCTCTTTTTGCCTTCGGCAAAAAGGGGATTTTTCGGGCGGCAGGATATGGTGTGCTGTTTATACCTGCCGCATATTTCCAATGCTAAAAAGAAGCTGCCCCGGTTTTCCGGGGCAGCTTCGCTCATTTGGCTAATAGTTCTTACTTTACTGATCAAAAATCATTCCTGATCCAGAATCAGATCATACATTGCCGTGAATTTCTTTTCGATTTTATCCTTCACCGACGCATAGCGGGAGGCAACATCCGCGGTCTTCTTCTGCATAAAGTATGAGTAGTACGCATAGTTTGCCAGCTGGTTCGACGGGTCTACATTGTAGGCAAGATCGTAGGTCTCCAAAGACCGCATCATGCGGTAAATCTGCTGGGAATCTTCATCCCGCAGGACCTTGTTTTCAATGTACTGATCCACAAAGGCATCTGCAAGGTATGCATGCGATGCCGCGGACAGTGCTTCCACGATCATGCCGGAGCGGTCGATATCCGTTGCCGCAGAGGGCAGAACCATGAGACCGCCTGCCGCAACGACCACATAATCCTTCTGGTTTTCGTCAAACTTGGGATAGGGCAGATAACCAAAATCGAATTCCATATCCCGCAGCAGAGCCGGGTCAGAGCCGTAGGTCTCAAAGACCGCGTTGCCGTCACGGAAGATCTGATACTGGTCATTGCCCTGGGTATTCACATAGACGTCGGGATTGGTATGTAACCCGACAATGGCTTCCACCATGGTCGTGATGCGTTCGGAGAACAGATTGAATTCAAAGCCGTTTTCACCGCAGGACAGCGGGAGTTCTCCGCCGGAGAGCGGGAAGACCGACGCAAACGCATAGTTGAGGACAAGACCGTAGGTATCGCCCAGCGACCGCTTGCCGTCGCCGTCCAGATCCTGATAAAGCCCTTTGCAGTATTCCAGCATCCGGTTATAAGTCCAGTTTCCGCTGTAGACATCTTCATAGGGATTGGGCAGATCGTAATTCTTGATGAGATCCTTGTTGAACAGGATACGGAAATGCTGGTGCACGGTGTAGGTGAAATCGCTGACCGCAAAATACTGCCGTCCGGCAAGGGTGAAGGTCTTGTTGACCGTCTGGTTATAGTAGTCCTGGTCCAGTCTGACATGGGGTACGTTCTTCCAGTCGTAGGCGACCTGACCCGTAATCATGGCAGAATAGTCGCCGGGGGACCAGAAGCAGATCATATCATAAGCTTCACCATCGCCCGCCATGACGGAATCGCGGAACTTCTTGGTATAGTTCTTATCCTTGATCGCTTCGACTTTGATATTCAGAAGCTCTTCGACCTCGGAATTCCGGCGGAAGGCAGCGTCATTGACGATCTCGCCGTTCTGCGTCTCGGGTGCGATGTAGATATCCCACGAATCTTCATCGTAGGAAACGACACCAAAGTGATAGCCGTCGTAGTCTACCCCCTGATCCAGATCCGCCCGGATGGTAGAATAGAAATCCGGTCTCGGTTCCTCTGTTACCGCTTCCGCAGCAGCCTGCGTACCGTCCCCGCCTGCCGCCTGGGTCTGTACCGGTTTATCCGTCTCCGCCTGCGCACCGCAGGAAATCAGAAGCACTGCGAATAGTCCTGCAGCGAAAAGACTTTTTGTGGTTTTGGAAACATTCATCGTTTTCTGTTCCTCGTTTCATCAGAATCAGGAAATTGCCCATTGTTTGCACAGTTTCCGGGTATTGACAAATCCATGGTCTTATTTTACTATAAAACGCGGAAAATTCATAGCGAAAAAATGTAAACAAATCTCATTTTTCGGGTTTTTTATAAAGAAACCTCCTGGATCCTCATTTTTCGTTTTCCCCCTTAAAAACCGGGACAAAACCGGATAACATACCGTTGTTTCCGGTCAAAGACAGGCCGATCTTCCCATACCTCTTGATTTTTTGACCGCAGTCCTGTATAATCAATTTATATAAATACCGATGCCGCTGCATCCCGGTCAAGAAAGGAACCAATGATATGAAACTTCTCCGCTATACTCCCCATCAGGCAGGCATGATTCTGGAAAGCGACGAAGGCACCTTCCTGCGTCTGGAATCCTGGTCCCCCCGCATCCTGCGTCTGATTTATGCAAAGGACCCGGAGGCAATAATAACGCCCCCCGGTGCACTCATCACCGCAGAACCGGAAAATCTCCCCATCTCGGTGACGGAGGAAAACGGTGAGGTCGTCTTTTCCTCCGGAAATGCCGCTGTTGCCGTCCGCCGCGCCACTTTCGCCGTCCGCCTGCTCGTTGACGGACATGAAGTTTCTGCCCTCTCCCGCTGGGGCATGCAGCTGCAGGACACCGAGATCACCACGCCGCACCATACCGCCGTCGGTGGAGACGGCCTGCATCTTGTGGAACAGGAGACCGAAAAACG
>JAKSPR010000070.1 GCA_024404655.1 Clostridia bacterium
GGCATCCGGTGTCAAGCAGGAGAAATCCGCCGATACGGCGTTCCTTTTCATATTGGCGATGCACAGCAGTGTTTCCTGCTCTGCGATGCGCAGGAATGCAAAGATTCCGGAATCATCGGACGGAAGATACTCCGTTTTCCCGTCGATGATAGCACGGTAACTGTGATGCAGAGCCGCAAGACCTTTCACGTGAGCCAAGCGCGTTTGCCCCTCCACCGTCACCGCATTCTGCCAGTCGATGGTCAGGTTTCCTTTGGTCGTGGAGCCGCCCCAGGTGCTGTGGCGGGGTGTGTCGGCTATTTCATTGGCATTAGAAAGGAAAGGTATGCCATCCAGTGTAAAGCAGAGGAACAGCATAACATCAACGGCTTCATGACCGAAGACCTCTTCATAACGATGTGTATACTGATCGTTTGTGATATCGTGATTATCGAAGCAGAGGATTGATTTCTTGCCCGGCATCAGGCTGTTCTTCTCATAGTTGCGGCGGTACTCTACCAGATATGCAGCGGGTGCGTCCTCTTTTCCAATGACCTTTGCCATCGCTGAAGCAAAACCGAAATCATAATTGCAGTCAAAAACACCGTCGGTCCATTCGCGTTTGCAGCCCTCATTGAGCATGAGTACGTCGGGATTGATTGCCTTGATCCGGCGGACGCCCTCTGCCCAGAAATCAAGCGGAACGGCGTCTCCCACATCACAGCGATAGCCGTCACAGCCAAAATCCCTCACATAATATTCCATATTCTTCCAGAGGTATTCCCGCAGTTCTCTGTTTTCGTAATTCAGTTTCGGGAAACACCACTCACCAAGAGCCGGTGTACCATCCTCATTCCGGTAAATAAAGTCGGGATGATCTTCAAGAAAAACTGCATTCGGGCCGCAGTGGAAATAAACAAGGTCCAGCATGACGCGCAGACCGGATGCGTGGGCATCATTGATAAATGACCGCAGATCATCGTCCGTGCCGTATTCCGGATCGACATGGAAATAATCCTTCATACGATAAGGATTTTTTGCATTGTCAAGTTTACTCTGTTTTTGCCGGCTGCTCCATCCGTCACGGTTTTCGTCGTCATCGTGGACGAACACAGGACAAAGATAAACATAATCTGCGCCTGTATCTTTGATGTGGGGGAGCAGTTTCCCGGCAGCACGCAATGTTCCCTCGTTGGTAAAGGCACGCAGAAAAAGCTGATATATAACTGGGCTGTGAAAAGATGCCATGATCGTATCCTCCATGCCGCATCGGCTCGTTTTTGTTCATTATAGCACAGTGCCGGGAATTTGTAAAGGGTTCTTCGTCGGTTTCTTACAAGGATTGCTTGACAAGCAAAACCATGCATGATATAATGAACGCAAAGTAGCTCTCCATCTGAAAACGCGGAGACCAAACAGGAAAGGACACCCCCAACGGGGTACCGTACAGACTGTACGGCGGTGATCTCATCATGAAAAATCTGACACGGAAAAACCGGACAATTTTCCTATTGACACTTCTGTCCCTCGCCCTCTCCGCCTGCGGCGGTGAAGAAAATTCGCCCGCCATGACAGAAGCGGGACAATCCCCCAAAGAAACGGAAACTCTCACAGAAGCAGAACCCGACAACGGGCGTTCCGGCGTCAAGGATTCCCTGCCGTCCGACCTCGATTTCGGCGGCGCCGAGATCCGTCTCCTCGCCCGCGGCGGTGATCAGGATACCCTGCGGGAATTTTTCAGCGAAGGCACCAACGGGGAGATCATCAATGTCGCCATCTAGGCACGCAATCTGTCGGTGGAAGAACGGCTTCATGTAAGGCTCTCTACGATTCTGACCGATCACAGCCGTCATACCGGGTTCAGCGGCATGGTGCGGGCCTCGGTGCAGGCTGGTTCTGATGATTATGAGCTGATCGCCAATGCCCTCTATGACACCATGCCCATGACAATGGACGGTATCTTTACCGATCTCAATTCCCTCGATTACATCGACTTCACAAAACCGTGGTGGAATGCGCCGTTTATGGAAATGACAAACTACTACGGAAAGAACTATGCCTGTATCGGCGAGCTTTCTCAGTCCATGATCGCCGGAACTTTTGTCATGTTCTTCCATAAGGACCTGTTCAAGCTCTACTATCCCGATGACCCGTCCCTTTACGAAACGGTATTGTCCGGCGGCTGGACTCTTGACAAGCTTATCTCCTACTGTACGCCGATGTATCAGGATCTGAACGGTGACGGAAAAGCAAACGAAGGCGACCTTTACGGTCACTATTTCACCAAAGCACATACCCTTGGTACGGACTCCTATCTGGGCGGATGCAATATCCGGCTGATGTCCCAGGACGGAGCAGGCAACTATGTCTATGAAGGCTTGAGCGAGCGCACTGCATCCTTCTTTGAAAAGATGGAGAAACTGCTCTTTGAGAGCAACAACACCGCTATGTTCGACTACAACAATGACGAGATCATGACGACCATGAAGAACAACCAGACGATTTTCACTGCATGGATGCTCTCCGGTATCGAACTGCTCCGTGACATGAAATCAGATTTCGGTATCATTCCCATGCCGAAGCTGGACGAATCCCAGAAGGACTATCATACCTTTGCCCACGACGGCAGTTCCGCCTTTGCGATCCCCACGACGGAAGAAGATCCCAACCGTCCCGCCGCGCGTCGGGCAGCGGAGACGTACCGCACCGTCACACCGGCTTAGTTGGAAACGGCACTGAAAGGCAAGTATTCCCGCGACAGTGAGACCTCTGTCATGCTGGATATGATCGTAGAGGGCATCTCCCTTGACGCCATGTGTGTCTACGGGTCCAGCCTCGGTGAACCGATCGAGACCTTCCGTGAGATTCTGGTAAATTCCAAGAACTGCGGAAAAGCCATGTCCACCATGGCCTCCATTGAGAAAAGCATCATGAAGAACATGGCCGCTGTCGCAGAACGATATGAAAAAATCGAGTACACTTCCAGGAGCAATCAAAAGATGGCATATCTGAACATCATCTATATGAACCACCTGGACCTCACATGGCGGCGGGCGCGGTATTCCGCGATTTCCGACAGTGGGTTCTCAATCACACCGTACAGCGAACTGCAGGAGCGTCAGATCGACGCAGGACTTGATTTTATCCGTCAGGGTGGGGCCTATGACATCGAACAATCCATCTCCCTGAAAGAATACATAGAACGCAATCCGGATGCCTTGGATGAAATACGGGAATATATGAAAAACGGTTCCCTGTATGTTCTGGGCGGAGGTTCTGCGGTCATTGATTACAATCTGCCGGACGGAGAATCCATCATCCGTAACCATCTGTATTCAAGACTGTGGCTTCAAAAAGAATTCGGCGTAAAACCTGTACTTGCTGCCTGTCCCGATACCTTTGGATTGTCTGCCGGTTTGCCGGGGTTATTCCGTCAGCTTGGATACAAAGGAATTCTGCATTATCATCGGGTATTCCGGCAAAACAAACCGTATTTCCGCGGACTTTCCGGCGATGTGATTGCTCTGGATTCCGGGAAAGCGCTGCAGCAGGCACTCTGGATCGGTACGGACTTCAAGAACCGTGTCTGCGGTCTGTGTCATGGCGGCGGGTGCAGTGCCTGCGGCGGGTCAGGTCTGGAACTCCGCCATACGCCGGGCAAGGCAGAAGAACTCCGTCGGCTGGATGCCGGAATTAAGGCAGCCGTCCAGAAATTCGGCGATGCCTCGATCTGGTTTGCGGCAGAAGAAGCCACCATCCCCGACGGTGCTGTGGGTGTTCTGCGCAGCATGGCAGAAAAACATCACCTGACGCCGCGTTTTCTGAGTGCGGAAGATCTGGCATGCGAATACAGCCGTGACCTGCTCGATGGTGCAGATACGGCGGACGAAAACGACATTGATCCCCGCTGTGAGGGCAATCCTGTTGCTGCGGGATGCTATACCAGCCGCATCCGTCTGAAACAGGAGAACCGGAAGATTGAATCGCTTCTGCGCAGTGCAGAACATCTTTCTGTGGCTGCTTCGATCTGCACCGGGCTCCGATACCCCGCAAAAACACTTGCGGGACTTTGGGAAAAGCTCGCATTTTTCCAGTTTCATGATGCGCTTCCCGGTTCCCATTCGGACAAAGCGTCGGAAGAACTGCTTGAGACCGGCCGCGCACTGAAAGCATCCGCACGAAGGTTGATCGACCAGGCGATAAAAGCACTGTCGGCAGACGTTTCTGCACAACCCGGAGAAGACGACACCTTCATCCTCATCAATCCGCTGGAATTTCCGGTAAACTGTGTCCCCCTGACCGGTGTGATCAAAGCTGACAAGGTACCGACAGGCGGTTATGTTTTCTCGCCGGATGGAAAACGGCTTCCCATCACAAAAATCGTTCGCAGCGAAGGGAATCCGGATGACAGAAGATATGCGGTTTCCTTCTATGGCGATCTTCCGGCCTTGGGATATGCACTGTTCCGTTTTGTCCCTGATACAGACAATTTTCAGGGAAACAATTTCCCGGGAAATGAAGTCGTCTGTCAGGGCGGCGAGGTCATGGAAAACGAATATCTGCGGGTGACTTTTACCGATCACAGCATTGCAGAAATTTATGATAAACAGTCCGGAAAAAGCATTGCCTGTGAGGGAACCTTTTCTCCTGTTCTTTCCGATGATGCTGGGCATCTGTGGGGACGGGACGGCTCGATCCAGTACAGGGAACGCGCCGACCGTGGAGATTATTTTGAATATATGGTGCCATCCGTCATGTCCCGGCAGGTTTTCCTTTGCAGAAAGGACGGCATCGACCGTGCCAGAATCGAAGTCCGATACGAGCGGAAAGAGCATAAGATTCATCATCTTTCTTGGGTCTGTGAGCTCACACTGCCGAAGCACGCCAAAGAACTGCATGTTCATATCCATACGGAGTTTGATGCCAAAGATATCCGGCTCTCCACCCAGATCTGTCTGCCGGAGCCGCCGAAGGATGGTCAGCTCGATTATGAAATCCCGCTGGGGGTTGTCAGACGAGGGGCGGTTTGCTCCTGGGACGAACAGCTCGGATTTGCTGATGAATGGCCTGCACTGCGGTATGTGACAGCCCGCCTTGACGGGGTTTCGGTTACACTCTGCAATTCCGGCACGCCCGGGCATGCAATTGACGGCAATGTGATCCGTGTGTCGCTCCTCCGTCATCCGACGGAACTGTGCTGCGGATACGGGATTGAAAAAGCATCTATGGCAGAAGAAAACGAATATGATTTCACCCTGTCTGCGGCAGCCCCAACCGTGTATGAAGCATACTGCTGCGGAATGGTATTGAACACGGAATTTCCTGCTTATAAAGCTGTCTGTCCGCAGTCCGCGCTGCAGGGTTCGTTCCTCTCTGTTCCCACTGGTCTTCCTCTGCTTGCGCTGAAGGGTGCCGAAGATGGTGATGGCTATATTCTCCGCTATCTCGGCGCAGAGGAAACTACGACCTTCTCCTTCTCTGCTCCTGTAGCTGCGGCTTCCATACTGGAAGAAAAAGCCGGAGAATCTGTCAGCACAGCAGAAATCCTGCCATTTACCATTACGACATTCCATACAGATGGAGAAGCACTGAAAAAACGCTGAATATCACCGAAAAAAGTCAGGTTCCGTCACAATTTTGTGTCCGGAACCTGTTTTTTCCTTTATTTGAACGAACATGATCCTTTCTGAATCAGGCAAGTCCTGCTTTTACCGGCTTTCCCTTTTTCCTGCGGTCTTCAAAATACAATTCTTCCGTCGCAAGTGCCATCTTTGTGACGGCAAAATCACAGTCATGAGGATAGATATACCATGTATCATCCCGTGTATTGAGGTCAACACAGTCTCCGAATTTGAAAAGATACCGGTACTCGATGTGGACGGAATAGGTTTCCGGTACTTTCAGGTGGATTTCTGTGGTATCGCTCTTTTCGGTATCAAAGATACGGACATAAAAGCCCTCACTGTCATGGCACATTTCACCTTCACCAAGATCAATAAAACGCTTGGTATTGGGCAGAGAGCGGACACGCACCGGCATTTTTCCTGTGGTATATCGTCCTGTGATGACCTCCTGCCGGACATTCTCACGTTCCCATTCATACCAGTCGGGAATATGAGAAAACTCGGTTTCACCCTGTTCCGCGGCAAGACACCCGTATTCATCCATAAACCAGGATTTTCCGCAGCTTGTACATTGAAGGCGCGCACCTTCGGACCGCATTCTGTATTCCGTTTTACAGGCGGGACACTGATATAAAACCTTGTCAAGTCCGTCAGCACGTTTGGGGTCTGCAATTCTGATTTTATTGTCACGCTGCCACGCAAAATCATCATATTGAAAGGCTTTTACAAGGCGTTCATTGATCTCATCTGCGGAAAGTTCATCAATCTGTTCAGGCGTCAGAAACAGCGCATATTCCGCCTCTGTATAGGGCACCCCACGCTCATGTGATGTATCCCAGAAAGGCGAATTCACATGATGTCCATGGCACATCAGCGTTGCTACCGGTACCTTGAACATCTTGATCATCTTACCAAGGGATTCCGGCAGAACCGCTGTCGTTCCGCAAAGAGAATAACGGGCTTCAGGGTAAATGATCGGGACATCTCCCCGCCCAAGTACGGTTCTGATTTTCCGGATAATGCCGATATCGTTTGTGAATTTACGTTTGCAGATACATCCCACATTGCGGAGAAGCTGTTCTCTGCCGATAAAGCCATCAATCGCGACAATGAAGTTGGGATTTTTGCCCTTCAATACGGAATAAGCTACGCTGATATCCAGAAAGGCATTATGATTGCACAGCAGAAGAAAGGGAGCGTTCAGATTTTCCACACCGCCGATATACTGAATACGGGGCTTATATTTATGAATCGCAGGGGAAGCAATCAGGGCCGCAACCGGACGCAGATACCATTTGAAACGACGGGGTTCTTCCCTGAAATCAAAGCGTTTGAACTTCTGCATACGTTTCTCCTTACACACATCTATTCTCAAAATATTATATCAAATACGGTCAGATTTTGCAAGAGCTTCGGGGAATGAATCAAAAAACATGCTGCGGTTTTTCTGCCGCAGCATGTCACTGTCTTGGGGATATTATTCGAGCTCGCTCATTTCCTTATATGCTTCGATGATCTTTTCATAATATTTGACTGTGGAGGAACGATACTTCTCGATTGTGGAGGTCAGGTTGCCCTTGGCACGTTTCAGGTCGTTGTAGATCAGCCATGTATACTGTCTGGAGTCAGGGATCGCATAGCCGATATCATAGACACGGCCCGCCATGATATAGTCAAGCATTTCCAGAGATTCTTCGTCACGGGAGAGTTTGGAGGTAACGACGGTATCGAGGTACTGGGGGATAACATTGTAGTAAGAGTCAGCAGACAGCGCTTCGAGGATCAGACCGGTCTTGTCTACATCTTCGGGGCTGGAGGTCAGCGGAATACCGAACGCACCGCAGCGGCAGTCATCATAGGTATAGTATTTCTCCTGATTCTCATCGTACATCGGATACGGGAGCAGACCATAAGCGGATTCATATTCACGGAACTTTTCGAGGTCGTTGAGCCAGATTGCCTGGAACAGGACGCGGTTTTCATCCCAGCTGATATCACAGGGTTTGTCCCAACCGATCTCAAAGGTCAGTTTGGATTCATAAAGCAGATCATAGAGCCACTCGGAAAGGTTGGCGAACTTCTCATTCTGATAACCGAGCTCGACGCCGTTTTCCTCGGAAAGTCTGACGCCCATATCGCCGATGGCGTATGCCCAGGTCAGCGCATGGTAGCCGAAGTTGGTCGCATAGCCGTAGGTATCATTCACGTCCATCTTGCCGTCACCGTTGGAGTCATTGGTGATATCCTTGATGATGGAATAGAACTTATCCTTCGTCCATTTATGGTTGCGGACGAGGTCATAAAGATTCTCAACGTCCTGATTGGCTGCAAGGACCTTATTGTAGACCAGAAGATTTGCATACTGATAGGAGTTGATGGAATAGTCGGAAAGGATTGCCGGCAGATAGCCATAGAGGGAGAAGGTATCGTTGATCTCCGTGTGCCACCAGGGATTGCTGAAATCAATGTGCGGGATCTCCAGCATGTTATGGAACAGATGACCCGTGACCATAGCAGCCTGCAGCGCATAGGTATAATAGATAACCATATCGCAGAGGTCATCTCCTGCCGCTACGGAGGTACGCAGTTTATCACCAACGGTTGACCACTGGTCGCCTACGGCGAATACGTTATACTTGATATTGAAGCGTTCCTCAATGCGTTTGGTGCGGTTATAGATAGCGTCGTTGATGATCTCGCCGTTCATGGCATCAGCCTTGAAGGTCCAGGTGCCGGAGAGGGCATCCTCATGGCAGAGGATATCCATCTGCCAGCCGCCCATATCGGTCTCAGGCAGATAAGCAAGGGGATCAAAGGCCTCAGTTACAGCTTCCGTGACCGTCGGATTTTCCTCTTTGGTCACATCGCCGCCTGCAGTGGGAGTCTCTGCAGTTTCACCGCAGGATGCAGCGCACAGAGCTACCGTCATCAGTGCAAGCAATGCCGAAATCGTTCTTTTCATGGTTGTCTGTTTCTCCTTTATTGATTTTTATTTTTTCAGCAGAATCATACGTGTAGAATTCCGCTTGGGAAGTGTTACGGAAAGAATACCGTTTTCAAAGGATACCAGGGTATCGCCTGCAGGATAGAAAATCTCGGCTTTGGAATAACCGTATTTTCCAAGATCCACAGTCACCTTTTCTTCATCTGTGCCGATCCGCCAGACGGCGAGATAGGCGTGAGTACCATCATCCGCTTCGAGACCTGCGGCAAGCGTGCCGGTCTCAAAAAGCGCTTTGCTTCCCATCGGGAGGATCGGGTGAGCTGCGGGAATCATCGCACGCATGGTCTTATAGGCAGTAATGCCTTCTTTGACCAGTGCGAGATTCTTTGCATCCGCATGATCAAGCCGTCCGGACTGATAAAGCACGCCGCACATGCCGTTGACCATGTTGAAGATGGTTTCCTCACCGTCGGCAAATTGCTTCTGCCATGCGTCGTCAAAAGGACAGCTGTCACGATCATCAAAGAGCACCGGCATGGGATAGGACCAGATCCCGGCTTTCTCCGGTGCCATCAGGCCGCGCATCACCCCGGTGATGATGGAGGGATTCAGATAATAATATTCCTGGTCGGAGGTACTCTGCAAATGAAAATGCTGCAGTGTGCCATGTTCTTCCCTGCAGCCGCCGCTGCCGCAGTTTTCGATAATCAGATCAGGATGAGCGGCACGGACCTCATCAATGAAGGAACAGAAGGCCTCATAGTTCTCGATTAGTCCCTGGGCAGGTGATCCGCCGTCGTTATCGCAGCCGATGCCGGTTGTCTGGTTATAGTCGTTCTTGATATACCGCACGCCCATATTGTAAAGATCGTCAATGCGGGCAGCAAGATGAGCCCGGACCTTATCATTCTTGAAATTGAAGAAAGCGCGGGGGATGACACTGCCGTAGCGCTTTAAGAGACAGTCGTCATCCAGATGATAGGACGCTGCACTTTCATTGACGGTGTCAAGTTCAAACCACACGCCGGGGATCAGCCCCTTCTCTTTCATGTGGGCGAAGACACCGGCAAGACCGATTTCCCCGAAACGGGATTCATCAATGATCCAGTCGCCGGAGGTTCCGCCGGGATTGGCGTTCTTATGCCAGCCTGCGTCGATGCAGAAGTATTCGCATCCGACCTCTGCCGCCGCGTCGATCAGCGGGAGCAGCTTTTTGTCGGAAGGAACACCCCAGAGGCAGTTCATATAATCATTGAAAACAAC
Source organism: Clostridia bacterium (assembly GCA_024404655.1). Lineage (GTDB taxonomy): Bacteria > Bacillota > Clostridia > Oscillospirales > CAG-272 > RGIG3925. Next base: position 9,811 of record JAKSPR010000070.1, read on the forward strand.
CGGAATGATGCCGTCTTTGAAGTTTGCTTTGGAGGTTGCACGCTTATAGGTCAGAATTTCCTTTGCTGCTTCCTCGATTCCGCCCTTGACAGAACCCCAGACAGCGGGCTGAGCGGAATAGCTCTCACCGGGTGCAAGGCGGTAATACCAGCCGCCGTTTTCCTCATGGGCTGCCGTGCCTTCCAGGAAATAATACGGTGCGGAGAAACCGCCGGAGCAGGAATGTTCCAGCATCCAGTTGTGTGCGCCTTCCACTTCCATATAATAGACAAATCCGTCATCACCGTAAACCATGGTGATGGGATAATGTCCGGAATAATCTCCTGTCGCCCAGCTGCCGACGGAGGCAATACGATAGGTTCCTCGTTCCCACGGATGGATGGAAGTCGGGATCACACCGAGCTGCTCCATGGAAAAGCGTTTCCACTGTCCTTCGGACATCCAGCGGTTCTGGACGATGCCGATATCGCCATGGCAGGTATTGATGAGCGCAGAGGAAAAGCCGGTTAAAAAGACTTCCTCATCACCGTCGTTGCGGATGGTATTGATCTGGCGGCATGCTCCGGTTTTGGGATAGGTCTCCATGGAGACGGTGACAGTCAGACGGGGAGCATCACAGGTATAGACGTTGTCCCCCGTTTTTTTCCAGCGATAGGACGGGATTTCAGCGGCCTTTACACGGACAGTAAAGGGCGGGTTGCGATACAGTTCAGCCATATAGTCGATCCTTTCTCAACAGCAGATGTGATATGATTCAATATGCCATGGCGGAGGCTCTGCCGGAGGCAAGTTCCGCACCGCCGACGGTCAGTGTGACACATCCGGGCTTGTCTGCCTTGACAATTGCAAGCGCTCTGCCTTCAAAGGCATGACACTGGGCGGAAGTATACTGATCTTCGTTTTTAGGGTCCCCCGAGAAAATACCGAGCAGTGTTCCGCCGTCAACGAGGCAGTTCAGTGCACAGCAGGCATCCGGGACACGATTACCGTCAGCATCGGTAACCGTCAGATCAAAATAGCAGAGATCGCGGTTGTCTGCCGCAAAATCGGTACATTCTGCTTCCACTTTTACAGCGGCGGGTGCACCGACAGCATGAAGTGAGGAAGTTCCGACGCAGGCACCGTTCTTATATGCAGATGGCGTGCCACCT
>JAKSPR010000071.1 GCA_024404655.1 Clostridia bacterium
CCGCTCCATCTCCATCACCAATGTACTGACGGAGGGAGTTCCGGGACAAGAGCTCGGCAATCAGATCTCTACACGGTACTTACACTATCCGAAGGAATTCTGGACGCCCTATCCCTTCCCGGCGATCTCCTCCGGTGATCCTGCGTGGGTACAGAATAAATCCGGCAACTCCTGGGGCTTCTACAGCCAGGGTCTGACCTGTCTGCGCTCCATGCTCTGGATGGAGAAGTCAGGACACGCAAAAGAAATGGAAGAAGTCAGGGAGAAGTGGGTAGCTTCCTGGGCAAACAGCAAGACGACCCAGTTCGGTCAGGAGCTCCATCCCATCACGGGTCAGCCCTCTGACTGTTCCCAGTACTATTCCAGCTGCATGCTGTATTTCCTGCATGCAATCCGCCGTCTCTACGGCATCTGAGGGGGAAGAAGAATGATCACATTACAGAAAAACGGCACGCTGTGGCTGGATACGGACGGTAATCCGATTCATGCCCACGGTGGGCATATCCTACAGCATGAGGGCTATTATTATTGGTACGGCGAGGACCGTCGGGAGAATATCTATGTCTCTGTCTACCGTTCCCGCGACCTTGTCTCCTGGGAGTTCCGCGGTCACTGTCTGACAACGGAATCCAAGACCGAGAGCTATCGCGTCCGTACTGATTTGAAACTGTATCAGAAGACCGACGACGGGATCCGCAAGGTCAATATTGAGCGTCCGAAGGTGCTATATAACGAGAAAACGAAGCTCTTTGTTATGTGGGCACATTATGAGAACGGTCTTGACTATCACGACGCCAGAGCCTGTATTGCGACCTGTGAGACGCCTGACGGCGCGTTTACCTATCGCGGCAGCTTCAATCCCTACGGCAATATGTCACGCGACTGTACGCTGTTTGTGGACGAAGCTGGGGATGCCTACTTTGCCTCCGCCTCACGCGATAACGCCGATCTCGCCGTCTATCGTCTGACCGAGGATTATATGAATGTGGATGCACAGGTGAATACACTGTTCCAGGGCGAGTTCCGGGAAGCTCCCGCATACTTCTACCGCCCGGAGAATCAGAAATACTATCTCCTGTCCTCTTATTGTACCGGTTGGAATCCCAATCAGGGGAAGTTCTCTGTCAGCGACAGTATGGATGGCCGCTGGTCTATCCCCGACCTGTTCGGCGATGAGACCACTTACCGGTCCCAGCCGTCCTTTGTGCTGCCTTACAAGAAGGCAAATGGTGAGACCGAGTATCTTTACTTTGCTGACCGCTGGGGCGGCGGGGGAGAACTCTACTTCACTTCGTCCTATATCGTCCTCCCAATCCGCTTCCGCGATAACGGGGATGCCTATATTGACTGGTGCGAGAATTGCGTGATTGAGGATTGAATTTCTTCCAACGCATTGGAAATATCTCGAACAAATGAAAAGCAAGCACAGCCGTTTTCTCACACGGCTGTGCTTTGGTTCATTGAGAAAGTTTTCAAAGTAAACTGTCACCGCGCCGAACCGGCGCGATTTCACACGTGCGCAGCACGTATTTCACCGTTGCTGCAAAGCAACGATTTCACCTGCCCGCAAAGCGGGCAGATTTCACTGCAAAAGAAAAAGACACCCAAAATGGTGTCTTTTTCTTTTGGTGACCCGTACGGGAATCGAACCCATGATTTCAGCGTGAGAGGCTAACGTCTTAACCGCTTGACCAACGGGCCATCGCTTGGAACATTTATATTATACCACATTCCTTTTCAAATTGCAATACCTTTTTCAAATTTTCTTGATTTTTTTGCAGAAAATTCGGCGGAGGACGTAAACGGACGAAAAAAACTGATATTGTCTTATGAAAAATGATAAGTTGCTGTTTACAATGCACAGAAAGTATGATACAATAGAATACAATCGACAGAGTAGCAGATTTGCTCCTCTGTCAGAAATCAAATACGGACGGGCGGAACACTCTCCCGTCTGAATCTGGGAGGATATTACTATGGCAAATTACGCTATGCTTGGCAAGTGGCATGTTCATGCACCGGGATATGCTAAGGACGCAATGCGTTTCGGCGGCACCTGCAAGGCTGTCTGGGATCCCGACGCAAAGGTTGCAGAGGATTGGGCAAAGGAACTGGGCTGCGACGCATACAGCGATCTGGATGCGCTTCTGGCGCGTGAGGACATCGACTGTGTTCTGGTCGGTACTCCCACTTCCATGCACTATGAGGTCATCATGAAGGTCATCGCAGCCGGGAAACACATCTTTACGGAAAAGACGCTGGCGCCCACCGTGAAGGAATGCGAGGAGATCGCCGCAGCGATCCGTGAAAAGGGACTTCTGTTTGAAATTTCCTATCCGCAGAGAACGTGGCCGTCTGTCCTTTATGCAAAGCAGATCATCGAATCCGGCGTGCTCGGCAAAATCTCCATCGGCAGATTCCGCAACGCACACGGCGGTGCATCCGCAAATTGGCTGCCTGCATACTGGTATGAGAAAAAGGACGCCTGCGGCGGCGCGATGATGGATCTCGGCTGCCATCCCATGTACATTGCAGCATATCTGTTCGGTATGCCGAAACGCATCAGCTCCATGTATAACATCCTGACCGGCCACGGTGTCGATGACAACGCTGTCAACACCATTGAGTTCGAGAACAAGGCAATCGCCATTGTCGAGACCTCCTTTGTGACGCCGATCTCTCCCTGGGCGTTTGAAATCTACGGTACCAAGGGTTATCTGTGCGCAACCGATCATCAGGTCCGCATCACCACCCCCGAAACCAGAAAGTATACCAACGATATGGTTCCGGTCAAGAATCTGCCCAAGCCTCTTGACAATCCGCTGGAGAACTTCATCAAGGCAGTGGACGGCAAGGCTGAAATCCAGTTCGGTCTGGACGACGCCATTGATCTGGCAAGACTGCTGGAGAATGCTTATATCTCCGACGAGAAGGGCATCACCGTCAACATCTGATCAGAATAAAACAAAACGTCTTCCGCAGTTCAAACGGAAGACGTTCTTTTTTGTTAAATTATTTTTCAAGAGAGAAGAGCATGCGGTCGTTGGCAAGCTGCTTTTTGCTTTCCTTGGAATACAGGGTGAGCAGATCGTCGACGGTCATGTTCTTTCTCTGGTCGCCGGAGATATCGAGGATGATACGGCCTTCGTCCATCATGATGGTCCGGTTGCCCAGCGCCAGTGCGGCGCGGATGTCGTGGGTGATCATCATGGTGGCAGTCTTGGTCTTTTCAACGATATTCACGGTGATCTCCAGAACCTTGGCTGCGGTCGCAGGGTCAAGGGCAGCGGTGTGCTCGTCGAGCAGCAGAAGTTTCGGGTCGGAGATGGTGGACATGAGCAGGGAGACGGCCTGACGCTGACCGCCGGAGAGCAGTCCGATCTTGGTCTTCATGCGGTCTTCAAGTCCCAGACCCAGCTGGGACAGGAGCTCACGGAAGTATGCGGAATCCTTTTTGTTGACGGCGAAGAATGATTTTGAGGCCTTGCGGCAGTAGGCAAGGGCCATGTTTTCCTCTATCGTCATGTGGGGTGCGGTGCCTTTCATCGGGTCCTGGAACAGGCGGCCGATTTCGTAGGCACGCTTGTAGTCCGGGGCGTCGGTGATATCTTTGCCGTTTAAGGTGATGGAACCCTCATCGGGATAGAAGGTTCCGCAGATTGCATTGAACAGGGTGGATTTTCCGGCACCGTTGGAACCGATGATGGTGATGAAATCGCCGTTTGAGACGTCCAGTGTGACGCCGTTCAGCGCGGTCTTGGCATCGGGCGTGCCGGGATGGAATGTTTTCTTGACGTCTTTTAACTGCAGGATCGGGGTATTTTCCATGATCATTTTCCCCCTTTCGCGTTCTTCTTTTTGGTCTGACGGGCGATCGCTGCTTTCACGGTGGGCATGGCAAGGGCGATGCCGACGATGAGAGCGGAGACGAATTTCAGACCATAAGCCGGGAGCAGATTGACCTTCAGAGCAATGGCGATGATGATCTGATAGAGCACAGCACCCACTGCCACGGATATCAGTCCTCGGGTCACGCCGCCGTGGCCGAGGACGGCTTCGCCGATGATGACGGAGGCAAGACCGACCACCAGCATACCGCTGCCGTAACCGGTGTCTGCGGACTGGTTATACTGACAGACAAGACCGCCTGCCAAGGCAATGCAGCTGTTGGCCAGCGCAAAGCCCACGCACTTGGCGAAGTTTGCATTGATGGAAGAAGAACGAACCATTTCTTCGTTGTCGCCGGTGGCACGGATGGCCATGCCTGCGCGGGTCTTGAAGAACACGGAGAGGACTGCTGCCACAAGGACAACGATGATGAACGGCGGGATCGTCCGGGCCATGGCCTTGGAAAGTCCCAGCTTCTCATAGAAGGTAAAGACCGTGTCAAAGCCGAACAGTGACTGATTGGCCTTACCGCCCATGACGAACAGGTTGACGGAGTAGAGCGCCGTCATCGTGAGAATACCGGAGAGGATCGGATTGATGCCTGCTTTTGTCTGCAGAAGTCCCGTACAGAGACCCGCACAGGCGCCGGCGAGGACAGCGAACAGCAGGGCGAGGTACGGATGACCGGATGCCGCCGTCATGACGGAAACCGCCATACCGAGAGCAAAGGAACCGTCTACGGTCAGGTCAGGGATATTGAGGATCCGGAAGGAAACATAGTTTCCCATGGCCATGAGGGCATAAATCAGTCCCAGCTGAACGGAACCGAGCAATAAAAGTGTCATAGAAGAAGCTCCCTTGATTTTCGGGCGGAATTACTCAATGATGATGAATTCGGAGAGAAGTTCTGCGGGAATGGTGATGCCCATGGCATCGGCGACATTCTTGTTGATGATCTTTGCGGGGTTGGCAACGAGCTCGACATGGTTGTCGGCGATCTTGCCGCCCTTCAGAATGCGGTCAGTCATTTCTGCGACCTGCTTTGCGAGAATATCATAGTCGATACCGACCGTTGCGAAGCCGCCGTCGGAGACCATGGAGTCAGCGCCGACATAAATGGGGGTCTTATTGTCGTTCTGGACACCTGCGTAAACAGCCATACCGGATGCTACGGTGTTGTCGTCGGGCGTGAAGAAGGCGTCAACTTCGCCTGCGATGGATGCGGCTGCCTGGGCGATATCAGCGGTGGAGGTAACGGTTGCTTCCTTATATGCGATACCGTGTGCGTCGCAGTACTGCTTTGCAACGGCGATCTTGACGGAAGAGTTGATCTCACTTGCGTTGTAGACGAAACCGAAGGTCTTGACATCGGGGGTCAGGATGGCTGCCAGACCGAAGATGGCGTTGACATCGACGGAGTCGGAGACGCCGGTGATGTTCTTGTCGGTGTTCTCAAATGCGCTGACAAGGCCTGCTGCGACCGGGTCGGAAACGGCTGCGAAGACGATCGGAATGGTGTCAGTCTGTGCGGCTGCGACCTGTGCGGTACCGGTGCCGATCGGGATGATGACATCGACATTGTCGGAGATCAGGCTCTGGTAGATGGAGGGCAGGAGAGATGCATCGTTGGATGCGTTCTTGACAATGATCTCGGTGTTTGCATCGGTATAGCCGAGGGTGTGGAGGGTCTCAATGATGGTGTCACGGATCTGATTCAGGGAAGTGTGATCCATCGGCTGGACAATGGCGATCTTGGTCTTGGAAGCAGAATCTCCGCAGGATGCGAAGGAGACGGCACAGAAGGCTGTCAGAATCAGGGCGAGGATGAGAGTTACAATGCGTTTCATGATGGTTTTCCTTTCTGCACTTTGATATTCAGCTCCGCCGCCGTGCAAAGCGGAGGGCCAATATAAAACAAAACCCGTCCTCAACAGCATACTGGGTATGCGGTATAAGGACAGGTCCAAAAACCTGCGGTGCCACCTTATTTAATCGGTTTCCCGATCCTCTTTGCGGAATGCGGTCACATTCCTTTTCTTTTACGCAGAATCACGTCCCGGATAATCGGGTGAGGCGTCTTGCTTCACCGTTTCCCCTGAGCCCTTGGCGGTCCATTTGCTGCCCGACATTTCATGCACATCTCTCAGCTGTGATGCGCTCTCTGGATCGCGTCCATGACAGTTTGATCTCCGCTTCAACGGTTTGGTATTTGTTTTATATTGCATTCATTATAGCATTCTCACTCCGGTTTGTCAAGAGCAATCCGGGATTTTTTATGTGGTTTTGTGTTTTTTCCGCCTTCATTCATAAAGCGGACATAAATCTGTGGTAAACTGACGGAAAAGGAAAAGAATCTTTTCCGGAATTCAAGAAAAACCGGAACTTTTTTGGAGATTCCGCGTCTTTAGGTTATGAAAGCCCCGATGATGGGCACTAACAAAGACAGGAGATTCTCACGATGAAAACGTACATGATGTGGCTGACACTGGCGGCGATGACCATGCTCTTGCTCCCTTGGCTTGTTTTTTCCTATGCGGGAGGGGAGCTCGGATTCTTCCTCTGCCTGCTTCTTTTGTTTGTCATCAATCCCGTTTATGCGATGCAGACGGGGTTCTATGCGGGCAGAGATCCCGGCAGACTCTGGAGTTTACCGCTTGTCACGGTGATGCTGTTCTTTTTCGGCGGACAGCTCTTTTACGGTCTTGAAACAAACGATTTCCTTTTATACGGCGCGATTTATCTGGGATTCGCAATGCTTTCCATGGCAGCGTCCCTGATCATCGCCGGAATGGCAAAGTCCCGCAGAAAGCGGGTGAGAAATACATAAATCCGGTTCGGGGAGGATGGGCATACCATGGCAAAACGGCGCGGCAGCGGAATTTATCTTGGCAATACGAGACGACAGAAGAATCAGACGCTGCGGAATCTGGGCATTCTTGTATCCATTCTGCTTGTGGTGGTGCTGTTATCCCTCTGTCTTGTGGGATGGCTTTTAAGGGAAGATCTGCGGCTGCCGGGGTTCGGCGACCATGATGAGCCGGAGATTCCGGCATCAGCCGATACGGACACAGAAGCTGTGACCGACCTCAGCACGGAAGCTCCTGTGACTGCCATTCCCGAAAAGGAGACCGAAAAATTCCCTGTAACGGAAGCCCCGGAAGAGACTGAGCCAATAAAAGAGATTCACTCAGGAATCCCGATCACCGGAGCACCGATCAAGGTACTGGATTACACCGATACATGGGTGGTCATGCTGGACCCGGGACACGGCTTTGACGATGTGGGGACCACATCGGAGCTGCTCGGCGGCGTAAATGAAGCGACCATCAATCTGGATATCGCTCTGCGGATGCGGGATGAACTGCAGAAAGCAGGGGTTACAGTCCTCATGACCCACGACGACAACGCCGTGGCGGGCAGAGTGAGCACCGCAGACGGCGGAGAACCCCCGCTTCATGATCTGGTACTCCTGCCGCCCGAGGACCGTGCGGTCCTTGCAAACGGGCAGGATATTGATCTTTACGTTTCCATTCACTGCGACGCGATGCCGGAGAACGGAGATGCCGGCGGCATGCGCGCCTACTATCACAAAAATCCCGATTATCCCACAGTCCGCAACAGTGCGGCGGAAGCGTTGGCCTGCAGTCTTGCTGACAGCTTTGACCGGGGAATGAACGAAACGACTCCGCTTGTGAAAATGCTTCCGGCGGAGGATGCGTACTACGTCATCCGGTTTATCGAGGTACCGAGCGTACTCTGCGAAACCGGGTTTGTCACCAATGCGGAAGATGCGGCATCGCTTCTGGATCCTGCCTGGCGGCAGGCAGCGGCGGAAGCGCTGGCAGACGGAATCCTTCGATACATTCAGGGCGCATAAGGCTCTGATAAAATATCTACGACTTTGATAAGGAGAATCACAACTATGAAAACCAAACACCGCTTTTTGATCCTGACCCTTGTGTGTCTGCTCCTCACATCCATGTTGGCCTCTTGCGGAGGCTCCTATGACAGCGCGGATATCGGCTATTCCAAAAACGAGGGCTGGTATGACGAAGATGACTGGTCTTACGGGAACAGTGGCTACGCCGATGGTTATTATGAGTCATCCGGCACCGTCGGCGGCAGTGCACCGATCGTCAACAGCGCTTCTGCGGACAGCACCGGTTCCGGAGCACCCGCAGGTGAAAATCCCGAAAAACTGGTCTACCGCGCAGACATCACCATGGAGGTCATGGAGTTTGACCGGGCCATTGAGACCCTCCGTACCCAGATTTCGGCGGTGGGCGGTATTGTCCAGAACGAGAATTTCTCCGACGATATGCCCTCGACCCATTATTATCACACCGATTCCTACGGCTACTATTCCACCAAAGTCAGCGGCTACAAGAGTTATTACGCGGAGATCCGCATCCCGACGGAACAGTTCCGGAACTTTGTGGATACGGCGGCGACCATCGGTCATCTGCGCTCCAGTTCCTCTCAGGTCACAAACATTTCCCAGAATTATTACAGCAACAAGGCCTATCTCGATTCCTGCTACAAGCAGATGGAGATTCTCCAGAGCATGTATGACGAAGCCCAGACCATCTCCGATATGATCACCATCGAGAGCCGTATTGCTGAGGTCCAGTCCCAGATCAATAAGCTGACCACCGTCATCAGCTCCATGGACCGCGATGTGGCGTATTCCACCGTTGTTCTGCGCATTGACGAGGTGGAGGTCTACAGCGATACGCCGAGAGAGGTCGAGGAAAAGAGCTTCCTTGATAATGTGAAGACCCACTTCGTTGCTTCCTGGATCGGATTTGTCGACTTCCTACAGGAGCTGGTCTACTGGATCATCGACTCCATGTGGGGACTTCTGTTCCTGATTGTTGTGCTTGCCCTGCTGTTCCTCATCATCCGCGCGCTCCTCACCCACCGCAGAAAGCGGACGGAAAAGCCCATCGCGCCGCATCCGGGCTATCAGAAGACTGTGAACCCGGTCAACAATCCCTATCAGACAGTCTATGTCAAGCCGGAGGATGCTGACACCGAAAAGCCTGCGGAAAACCAGGGGGAAGAACAGAAATAATTTGACAAACCCCTTGCAAAATAAAGATTTCTGTGGTATAATATATGTAAATACCTCATATTTCAAATGCAGAGAAGAAGGCAGCTGCGATGCACAGAAGCACTGCACAGAGACGGACCGTCACCGGCTGGAAGCGGTCCGGGGTGCGCAGAAACGGCATTTCCCTTCGGAGCAGGATTGCTGAAATCAAAAGTAGGCATTCACGGGGCCGTCCCGTGACAGACGGATTGAGTTGCCCGCAGATACTGCGGGAATTCAGGTGGTACCACGGAGGAAATCAAAACGCCTTCGTCCTGAAACACGGGACGGAGGCGTTATCTTTTGGTATTTGGAATACGAAGGATGTTTGAAAATACAAGATTCTGCGAAAGGATGGGACCCAAACGATGATGGAAGAAAAAATCAAAGAAATACGGGCGGAGATCGAAGAGAAAATCGGCTCTTTTGATACGTCCGGCAAGCTGTACGAATTCCGCAAGAAGTTCCTTGACAACAAGGAAGGCGCGATTTCCCAGCTGATGAAGGGTATGCGCGATGTACCGAAGGAGGAACGTCCCCAGTTCGGTAAGATCGTCAACGAGGTCAAGGAATGGGCGACCGCCCGCTTTGACGAAATGGAAGAGCGCGTCAAGGCAAAGGAACTGGAGCGCAGAAATGCGGATGAAGCCATTGACGTCACGATGCCCGGCGTGGTATCTCCCGAAGGTGCGCTGCACCCCGATACCATGGTCATCAATGACCTGATCGACATCTTCACCTCCATGGGCTTTGAGATCTTTGAAGGTACCGAGATCGAAAACGACTACTACAACTTCACCGCGCTGAATACCCCCAAGGATCACCCGGCACGCGATATGCAGGATACCTTCTATGTCTCTGATGAATTCCTGCTCCGCACCCAGACCTCTGCCGGTCAGATCCACGTCATGGAGAACAAGAAGCCGCCGATCAAGATCCGGTCTCCCGGCAAGGTCTTCCGTCCCGCCGACGACGCGACCCATTCCCCCATGTTCACCCAGATGGAAGGTCTGGTCGTGGACAAGGGCATTTCCGTCTGCGATCTGCAGGGTATGCTGGATACCTTCTCCGCAAGAATTTTCGGTGAGGGCGTCAAGACCCGTCTGCGTCCCTCCTACTTCCCGTTCACGGAGCCGTCTGTGGAAGTCGACGTCTCCTGCTTTGCCTGCGGCGGCAAGGGCTGCAAGCTGTGCAAGGGCACCGGCTGGATCGAAGTCCTGGGCGCTGGTATTGTCAACCGCCACGTCCTTGAGAACTGCGGCATTGACCCTGAGGAATATTCCGGCTTTGCTTTCGGTATGGGCGTGGAACGTATCGCCATGCTGAAGTACGGTATCAACAACATCAAGGCACTGTTCGAGTCTGACACCCGTGTCGCCGAGCAGTTCAAGGATTAAAGGAGGAGAACGAACATGTTAGCACCGCTTAGCTGGTTAAAAGAGTACGTCGATATTGACGTATCTGCAAAAGAACTGGAAACGCTTCTGTTCTCCGCAGGTTTTGAAGTCGAAGAGCTGAAAGAAGTCGGCGCGGATATCTCCGGCGTCGTTGTCGGTCTTGTTGAGACCTGTGAGCTCATTCCCGATACCCACATTCATGTCTGCCAGGTCAACTGCGGCGACAAGGGTACATTCCAGATCTGCTGCGGCGCAGACAACGTCTGTGTCGGCGGCAAGTTCCCCGTCGCGCTGGTCGGCGCAACGGTCTACGCGACCGCAAAGGATCATGTCACCATTGACGGCGTCATGACCATCACGAAGGGCAAGCTCC
>JAKSPR010000072.1 GCA_024404655.1 Clostridia bacterium
GAGCGCTTAACTCACCGCTTATAGAAGCGGGAGAATGCGCGCTCATTTGGTTCAAATCTAAAGAATCAAGAATCCGCCACCCATATTCCATCCGCGTCATTTTAGCATCAAAAAGAACTCATAATATCACCAATAAGCATTATGTCTCCTGACTAATCTCTTGTGATATGCCCAGTACACTTCTTTCGTCCAGACTGATTCTATCCCGGTAAGCTACTGTCCCCATGATAAACAGATACAAGACCATCTGACGGGTAATGTATCAATCATTAAGTTCTGTCCGATCAAACAGTTATCTGCTCAATATGTCCGAATTTCAATAACAAACGGCCTGATCAGGTAGAAATTGTTCTCCTTTTACTATGTCGTGTGTCCTTCATCGATTCGATCACGAACATCTGTTCTTTTCTTCATCATACCACACTTCTTAGGTTTTGTCAACGCCTTTCCGATAATATCTCAAGATAATTCCCTCATTGTTCATATTATATACCCATATAATTCACATTTATAAATGTGTATCGTTTCACATTGATTGAATCTCAGAAAACTTCACGATTTTTTTGCCCATCCTCTTGCAAAAACGGGAGAAATCCGCTATAATAAATATAAACAGAAACCCATGAGCGCCCCCAAGGATGTTCTTGCGTCTTTCCGTTCGTCCACCCATCCGCCCAAGTCAGAGAAAGGAAAGGTCCTACCATGAAATGTCCGAACTGCGGATACACAGACTCCAAGGTCACCGACAGCCGCCCGGTAGAGGATTACACCAGTATCCGCCGCCGCAGAGAGTGCCTGGCCTGCCAGCGCCGCTTCACCACATACGAAATCATCGACACCATCCCGATCACCGTCGTCAAGAAAGACGGCAGCAAGGAGCTGTTCGACCGCAATAAGATCCTCGCCGGTATCCTAAAGGCCTGCGATAAGCGAAAGGTCACACGAGAGCAGATGGAAGCCCTCGTCAATGATATCGAACAGGAGCTCCAGAACGACCTCCGCACCGAGTTCACCACCAAGCACATCGGCGTCCTCGTCATGGACCGCCTGAAAAAGCTCGATGAGGTCGCTTATGTCCGTTTCGCATCCGTCCACCGCGAATTCAAGGACCTCCAGACCTTCATGGAAGCCCTCGAGGAAATGCAGCGAAGCAAAAACGAATAAACCCGAAAGCAAAGCGCAGACAGTCGGATCCGTTCCGCTGTCTGCGCTGTTTTATGCTCCGAAATAAGGCTCGTCCGGTTCCCCGTCACGCTCCGGTATCAGAATTTTGTGTAAATACCGTACCCCAAGCCACATGCCCATCTTGTATGCGATCCCATCAAACCGTCCTTCTTCCCGGAATCCCTGCCGCAGATGAAAGGCAAGACTTCCCGTGTTCTGTGAGGTGATGATCGCATAGATGTTGTAAAAATGCCGCCGTATGGCTTCTTTCTCAATCGCTTCGTAGAGCCGGTGCCCGATTCCCCGCCCCAGCACATCATGGGCAAGATAGATCGACAGATCACAGGAGAACCGATAGGCCGCCCGCTGTGCAAACCGGTCAAGATAGCAATATCCAAGGATCGCCCCGGTATCGTCATCTTCATAGACCAGAAACGGAAAACGCGCCGAGATCTGTAAGATCCGTTCCGAAAACACAGCTTCCGTCAGAAGCTCCGTTTCAAAGGTGTAGGTCGTATTATCAATATAATAGTTGTAAATGGAAAGACACGCGCCGAAATCCTCTGGCTTCACAGGACGAATCATAAAATCAACCTCAACCCTTATTGTTCCTCGTTTGTGACCGCAGACGCCCCCTGTGCCTTCATGCGCTCCACCATTTCCTCCACATCGGCATAGATTTCAGCATCCAGCCGCTCACCGCGGAAGAAGTATTCTCTGTCATGCTCCCCGATCTCACGAAGTACCCGGCAGGGATTCCCCACCGCCACCACATTTGCGGGAATATCTTTCGTCACCACACTGCCCGCACCGATGACGGAGTTGTCCCCGATGGTCACTCCGGGCAGAATTACCGCTCCCGCACCGATCCAGACATTGTTTCCGATGTGGACAGGACGGTTGTACTGACACTGTACCGGACACCGCAGTTCCGGCAGAATCGGATGACCGGCTGTCGCTACCACCACATTCGGTGCAAAGAGAACGTTGTCCCCCACAAAGATTTCCTCGTCATCCACCAGCGTCAGATTGAAATTCGCATAGACCCAGTCCCCAAGATGTACCCGCTTTCCGGCCCAATTTGCATGCAGCGGAGGTTCGATATAGACGCCCTCTCCCACATCTGCAAACATATCTTTCAGCATCGCATACCGCTTCTCCTGCTCCGAGGGCCGCGTCATGTTGTAGTCATAGAGCTTCTCCAGCACCATAAGCTGCTCCCGCTGCAGATCATCATCTCCGGGAATGTAAACCATCCCCGCCATCATCCGTTCTCTCTGTGTCATTGCCAATTCCTCCGTAATTATACACTTCTGTTCTTTTCGGTCTCTGCTTTGCAGCCCTGATAAAGATCATGTTCCGCAAGATACCGGTCGATTCCGTTCAGCACCGCCCGCTTGTTTTTTGTCCACTCCGGCGCAATCAGCGCATCCTGCGCCCCATCCCCGGTCACCCGGCAGATCACGACCTCCGGCGGCAAAAGCGCGATCTGTTCACATACCACCCGGATGTAATCCTCCCGCGATATAAGCTCCATCCCCCCGGCCCCATATTCCTCCGCCAGAGCCGTTCCGCTCAGTATATGCAGCATGTGGATTTTGAGAAATTCCGGACGCAGATCTGCAAGATGCCGCGCCGTGTCAAGCATCATCCCTTCGTCCTCTCCCGGAAGCCCGTTGATGATATGCACACAGACAGCGATCCCCGCCGCCCGGAGATTCCGGAACGCATCGTCAAAACAGGCAAGATCATGCCCCCGTCTGATCCGCAGAAGCGTCACATCATGCATCGACTGTAACCCAAGCTCCACCGTCAGGGGAATCCTTTTGTTCAGCTCTTCAAGATATCCAAGCACGTCTCCCGGAAGACAGTCCGGCCGCGTCGCAATGCTCATGGAGACCATCGGAACCTCTTTGATCCGCAGGACTTCTTCGTATTTCTCCCGTAAAACCTCCGCCGGAGCATAGGTCCCGGAATAGGCCTGAAAATAGGGAATCGCCGGAAGCCGCTTTCCCCACTTTTCCGAAAGCCGCTCATATTCCGCCCGGAACTGCTCAGTCAGCGACGGCAGCACAGAGCAGAAATCCCCGCTCCCGCGTGAGGAACAGTAGATGCACCCGCCCACGCCACTCTCCCGGTTCGGACAGGAAAATCCCCCGTCCAGCGGAATTTTCGCGCATTTCGACCCGTAGGTATGCTTGAGATAATAATCATAGGTGTGATACCGCTTCCCGATATCCGAATAGGGAAAAATCAAATATACACACCCCTTTTCCAAAAAATCAAAGGACTGCGGTCGGAAAAACCGCTCCGCAGTCCAGATTCAGATTCAGTTTCTCGGCAGAATGTGACCGCAGATGTAGCAGCGCTCATTCGTTTCCGGATTGGGCACCGCACACGCATCACACTTGATCATCCGTACAGGCTTCTGTACCCGCCTGGGTTCCGCATCCGCTTTCACAGTTTCCGCTTTCCCTGCGTTTTCTTTCATTGCATCCGAAGAGGTCACAGCACTCCGATCGTCAGCCGCCGGAGCCGCCTTTTCGTCCCCGTAGTCAAGAACCGTGCCGGGAGCCGGGAAGACAGGCTCACGCTTCATTTCCGCAAGGATCGCCTTTTCCTGTTCCTCGGTCAGCTGCTTCGTCCGGAGCTTCCGCAGCATGGCAGTCTGTTCCGCCGTAAAGCGGGAGTTTGCTTCCGCTTCCGCAACCATACGGTCCACCGCCGTCCGCTTGTCGGGAATCTTGAATTCCACAGTCTTTGCTTCCATCGGATCAACAGGCTTGTCCTCTGCAGGTACCGCAGCTGCGGTTTCTGCAGCTTCTGCGGTTTCAGCAGTCTTTGCAGCTTCAGCTGCCGCGGCTTCAGCCGCTTTTACGGCTGCTTCTTTTGCCGCCATCGCTTTGGCAGCAACCGCAGCTTTCGCCGCTTTGTCAGCCGCCGTCTTTTCTTTCAGCGCACGGATGTAGGCCGCTTCCGCCGGCGTAAAGCTCTGGGGCTGACCCGCTTTTGCCGCATTCATTTTCCGTTTGAGTTCCGTAAGGAACTGCGGCGTCACTTCCGGCAGCTTCACCGTCTTCGGTACCACAACCGCCGCTTCCGCAGGAGCGTTTGCCACAGGAGCCGTTTCAACGGAAACTTTTTCCGCAGAAACGGTTTCGGCAGGAACAGATTCCACAGAAGCAGCTTCTTCCGCTTTCTTCTCCGCAGAAACCATCTCAGCCGGAGCAGCATCCGCTGCCGCCTGTGCTTTGACCGCAGCGCTGATATCCGTCACTTCGGTAACCGCCGCGTTTTCATCCATGGGAATCCGGATCACTGGCTTCTTCACCGCAGAACGCTCATCTTTCTGTCTGCGGAACAGATCATCAAAATTCGTAATGGTTTCGGTTTCAGCCGTATCTTCGATGGGAAGCGCTTTCTCCGCACCGTCATCCTTCGGCATTTCGATCCCGAAATCATCCGATGCAGCATCGGAGGAAGCGTCGGACATATTGACCACATCCTGCTCCCCGGTATCATCTTCGATCTCCGGCATGGAGCCGACAAACCGATAACCGCAGGCCGGACAGGTCTTGTCCTGATAGCCGCAGCGTTCACCGCAGCGCGGACACTTGTGCTTCTTGGGAATCATCGCAATGATGAGAACAATGATCAAAACGATCAGCAGCGCCGCACCGATCCAGAGGAACAGGCAGATGCCGTAAGGTGCCGGGCAGATGCCGCAGAGAGAGCAGACATACTTGTGCTCTCCGGGTGCCTCGGTCTCGGTATACATCGGCAGAGTCTCCGTTTCGGGAGGCGTCGTCACGATCTCAGCCGGACGCTTGTCGTAAGCAAGGGAATCGGACCAGGCAGAGGTCAAAACGGGATTACCGTCCCCGTCGGTCACGGCAGTATTCATGCGGACCCGGATGTAGGCATAATCTGTCATTGCTTCGTCGGAGAGCAGAACCGTGATTTTTTCCGCCGTGAGAATATTGCCACCGAAGGGTTCAATGACCGCTTCATGCCATTCCTCTCCGTTGACGGAGATATCCACAGAATATGTAACCGCCCCGCCGCTCACCATATCTGCCCAGACAGCGGCTTCCCGCACATTGTCCGCCAGATTCAGAGAGAACGAGAGCGCCATCGCATCCTCATCGTAACCGATCATGGAGACCGCCGGTGCATCCAGCACAGTCGGGTCAGAGATTAAGGAGTTGGAAGCGCCGCAGTTGAACACATCGGTATAGGCAGAGACAAATTCCACACGGGGATCGTCGATCTCTGCGGGGGAGTTCAGAGGCGTTGCCGTCAGCACAAAGGCCGCACGCACAGGAATGGTCGTCAGGGACTTGTCAATATAGTAGACAGGAGCCTTCGGCTCAGCCGGTGCCTCCTCGCCCTCCGGAACCTCTTCCTCATAAACCAGGAATGTGTCTTCCGGGAAGCAGGCCCGGAACGCCGGATCATTCATATCAAAGGAATGCTTGATGAGATAATTCGCCTCATCAAAGGTCAGCGGGAAATCGCAGGTCGGATATTCTTCATCCGATGCCGCGCTGTCCCCGAACTGATACCGCACCGACAGTTTCAGATCGGAAAAACCGTACTGGGATAGCATTCTGTCCCGGTCCTCTGCAAGCAACTTCGCCAGATGGCGGATGCCGGCAGGCGCATAGCAGACCGCGGAAAGAGAACCGCTTGTGCCGGGTGCCGGAACCACGGTCTCACCGTTTTCGTTCTCAACAGCTTCCGGATCTTCCTGTGTGAGCTTTGCCAGCAGCTTCTGGGGTCTGTCCAGGGAGAAGACGTAATAACCCGTCATCGGTTCACCGAAAACAAGATCCTTTGCCGCATCTTTGTTTTCTTCCGTCAGCACGCAGAACGCAATATCCGTATCGGGTGCCAGCGCATAGAGCTCCGCACCGCCCACCGTCACGGAATGCAGATAGCCGGGCATGTCCCCGCCCTCCGCAGGACGCAGGAAATCCACCATGTAACAGGGCTGGGGAATATCGTCCTGGACCTGTGCGTTTTCGTCCGCACCGTCTGCACCGGCCTCACCGCTGTCGGGCTTGGCAAGAGAATTGACAACGATCCATGCGTCACTGCATAGCTGCATGCTGTCAAGCTCCTTCACACCGGTATATACTTCCAGTCCGATCGGCGCAATCGACGCATCGGCATAGATCAGATAGCCCGTCGTACAGCTCACACCGTCATCGCTGACCATTTTGACAGCTTCCGCGCGGATGCCCCCCGCCGCAGTTCCCTCCGCCGATACAGAGAGCGGCAGCACCGTGCCGAGCAGCAGTGCAAAAGTACAGACGATCACAGCCAGTCTGCAAAGGCTTGTTTTGAAATGCAAAGTCATATAAGGAATTACCGTTCCTTTCCGTGATAATAGTTTCGCCCGGACTGATTTTTCTATAATCAGTTCTTTTCGATTGCAAAGAAATAGGGAGATGTGGGAGAATTGATGATCCGGAACTTCGACACGGAGTATTTCCGTCTGTCGAGGGTCGCCAGCATCTCCGAAAGCATATTGCCCTCAACCGTGCCCTCCGCATGTCCCGGATAAACCGCCACGAGGATGATGCCGTCATGGTCACAGAGGGAGATTGCTCCCTCCACAGCCTGCCGTGTGGATTCATGCATGGTGGTCTTTGTCTTATCGCTGCCCGGCAGATAGCCGAGGTTGAAAACGCCTGCGCAGATGGGACCCTTGACATAGTCAAGGACATTTGCATGGGAATCAAGGATCAGTGTACAGCGGTCGATGAGACCTGCGTCGGTGAGGCGTTTTCTTGTATTCTCCACCGCCTGCTCCTGAATATCGAACGCATAGACGTGACCTTCTTCGCCGACAGCCTCTGCGAGCCATGCCGTATCATGTCCGTTGCCCATCGTGAAGTCAACGACGGTACCGCCTTTTTTGATGTGATTGTTCAAAAAGAGTTTATGCATGGAAAGCAGATCAACAACAGCCATAGCAGAAAGGTCTCCCGGAGTTTTTATTTTTGCGGTATTCAAAACCGCAGGACTATACATTATATTATTATATCCGATATTTTATTGCAATGCAAGTACTTTTTTCTGAATTTTTCATGAAAATCAGAGGGGAGGGGGCTCTGCCCTCGACCTTATTCAGTTTTCCCCCAGCTCTGTGGGGTGACCGGCAAGGGCTTTGCGGTCGTCCTTGCAGTCTTCGCGGGGTTTCCTGGCTTGATTTGTTCTTTCGGGGTCCTTTTGCGGGGATCATGGCAGCCTGGTTTCTGCCTTCGACCTATTTCTGTTTTTCGCCCGCTTCGTGGGGTGACCGGCAAGGGCTTTGCGGTCGTCCTTGCAGTCTTTGCGAGACTTTCTCTCATACCCGATCCCCGTAGAGCGGGGGCTTGCTCCCGCTGCGGTTCAACCCTGTAACCCAATTTTCCGGAAATCAAAATAACAGAAAAAAGCCGGACAGAAAGCGAATCTGTCCGGCAAGGAGGCTATGATCGGATTCCGTTTTCTACCATCCGGAGCTCTTCGGGGTAGATACAATGGGGAATGGTATGATTTTCGACTGCTGTGATGAGGGCATCAAACGGCATCCAGCGTACTTCGGACAGTTCTTCGGGCTGCGGAGTAAATGCGGATTCATCATCATCGCACCAGAGCGCAAAAACCTTCGTAAACTGCCGGTCATGAAAGAGCTGCCCATGAAATTCACCATCAAACGCAATACGCCGTACCCCGCAGAAAATAAGAGCATCTTCCGGGACATCCACCCCCAGCTCTTCCCGCAGCTCCCGCACAGCGGAGGCCTTGAAATCCACCCCGGCAGGAATGTGCCCGGCAGAGGAAATATCATAGCAGCCGGGAAAGGAATCTTTATGATCGCTGCGCTTCTGCAGCAGGATCTCAAGATTCCCGTCCCGCATCCGCACAATCCATACATGAGCCGTGCGGTGCATGATCCCTTCGGCATGGGCTTTGGAACGCTCCACCGTCACCCCGGTCGGCTCGCCGTTTTCATCAACAATATCAAGATATTCCATAGGGCACCCCGTTACATCTCTTTTCCCAGCAGACAGTCCACAAAGGCAAATCCGCCGCCGGAGGTATCCTGAATCGTCACGGGAACGCCCAGCGCAGCTTCCACTTCTTCCACAGTCACATCGTCAAGGAACTTGTCCTGCTCGTGCCGCAGCATGACAGAGGGCAGACAGAGCGTCTCACCCAGCGGCTGCCCGGAGAGCTGCTTCATCAGATCCTGCCCGGTCACAAGTCCCGCCACCGTGATTTCATGCCCGAAAAAGTCGTTTCGGATCCGGTAGACATGCACTTTCAGCCCCGGTACCTCTTTGCAGAGCCGCTCGGCAAGGGATTTCAGAAAATCATAGGCCGCGTAGCCCGTCGCCACGGAAACTTCCCGCACAATCGCCCGGTCATCATCGTCCAGCATGTCAAGAGCATCATCAAACTCGTCCCGCATGGAGGGAATCATACCGACCCCGTTGTCCAGCTGCGCATAATCCCCGTAGAATTCCCCTTCGGGGAACGGCCGCCCCGCTTTCAGATAAAACTCATCGGAGCAGAAGAACACAGGAGAACCGTATTTTTCCATACATTCCGCCTGCATGGCAGCCACCTGATCGAGTACCGCCGCACAGTCCTCCCCGGTAAACGGCTCCAGAGGGTAGAGTCCCTCTCTGTGACAGGTAAGCCCGCAGGGCACAATGGAGCACGTCCCAAGGGCCGGACGATATTCACAGAGGTCCCGCATGGTGCGGTCCAGATTTTCCCCGTCGTTGAGCCCTTTGCAGAGCACGATCTGACATTCCAGATCAATTCCCGCATCGGCAAACCGCCGCAGATAGGAAAGTACCTTCCCGGCGTTCTTGTTCTTCATCATCTTCACACGAAGCTCAGGGTCCGTCGTGTGAACGGAAATGTGGATGGGAGACATGTGCATTTTGATAATGCGGTCCACATCTTCATCGGAGAGATTCGTCAGCGTCACATAGCTGCCCATAAGAAAGGACATCCGGGAGTCATCGTCTTTGAAGTAGAGCGTGTCCCGCATCCCTTTCGGCATCTGGTCGATAAAGCAGAAAACACACTTGTTCCGGCAGGTGTGCTGCTTGTCCATTAAAAAGGATTCAAAATCCAGTCCGATATCCTCGTATTCCCCTTTGCGGAGCTTCACCGTGATCAGCTCCGGTCCGCGGTGCAGAAGCAGGGTCAGCTGCTTCTCTGTCATATAGAAACGGTAATCAAGAACATCTTTGATTTCGTTCCCGTTGATGGACAGAAGAATATCCCCGGCAAGGATTCCTTTCTTCCCCGCAGGAGATCCCGCCCGTACCGACTGTATCGTGACCATCGTCATCAACTCCCTTTTTTCAAAATCAAAAGACTGTCATGAAAACCCGCATTCCGCGTCTTCTCTGACAGTCCTGATCTTTTGGATTTTGCCTGAAAGCACAAAAACTTATGCTTCCTTCTTCTCTACAACAACCTTACCGTCATAGGTGCCGCACTTCTTGCAGACTCTGTGAGCGAGGTTGTATTCGCCGCACTTCGGGCACTTTGCCATACCCGGAAGTTCGAGCTTCCAAACATTGGAACGTCTTTTATCTCTTCTTGCCTTGGATACTTTTTTCTTCGGTACTGCCATTTTGTTAATCCTCCCTTTATAGACTGCGCGCTTTGCGCAGTGCCTTTTTATTGTTTTGACTTTGTTTCGTGCGAGCGGTCAGCGCTTTGTGAAAAGAATCTCATTCCTCGTCATCGGGCATGGTATCAAGCAGCGCTGCCAGCTTGGCAAACCGCGGATCGACGACCTTTTTCTGACACCGGCATGTTTCCCGGTTCAGATTTGCACCGCAGCCGGCACAAAGCCCTTTGCAGTCCTCTTTGCAGAGGAAGCGCATGGGAAAGCTGAGGAGAAATTCATCCCGCATCGGCGGAACGAGATCAAGCAATCCGTCTGCGATCTGCACATAATCGTCGTTGTCCTTGTTTTCCAGACTGGTCAGGCCTTTTTCCTCTGCGACGGGTTTCTCCGACGTCAGAGTGACCTCACCCCGGATGGGTTCAAGACATCTTGCACACTGCGTTTCGTATGTGACCAATGCGGTCTGCGTCAGAAGCATATATCCGCCGCGGTTGACGACCGTTCCCGTGACCTTGACAGGTTCCGGAAATTCAACACCGTCGAAGAGGACCGGCAATGCCGTTCCTTCGTCTTCGGGTCCGTCGGATGCCTCCGCTGCCTCGTCCATACGGAACGTATAGGAAAAAGACAGGGTATCCTCTGCACCGCTGAGCAGCGGTATCATATCGAGTTTCATGATCCCACATCCTTTCCGAAAGGCAATCACTCATTCATAAATTATACCTTATACGGGGCGTTTTGTCAAGATGTTAGGGAGTATTTTTTCAAAAAATCCGAAAAGATTTTTTGAAAAAAAGGGTTATTTTTAAGGGGTTCGGGGATTTTCTCCAGGTGAAACGATTTACATGGGGAAGTTTTTCTTTTTGTTTTTTGACAGTGAGGACAAGGGAGTTCTCCTTGGCAGGAAAACAAGCGCTCCTGCCAAGGAGAAAAAA
>JAKSPR010000073.1 GCA_024404655.1 Clostridia bacterium
TTCTCACGCTGACCTGCATACTGGGCTGGGTGGTGGCGCTGATCGCGGCAAGGCTGAAAAACCGGAGCATCGTCACCGTGCTGATTACGCTTGTGGTTCTCGCGGTCTACTACGTCTTCTGCTTCCGCCTGCAGTCCTTCCAGCGTCGTGACGCTGTGACCGTCTGCGCGGACAGCACGTACGGAGCAGGACAGTACAGGTTTCTCATCAAAAAAGACCGTGCAGAGACCGCAGGAAGACGTCTCACAGCCGCATTTGACGCTCTTGCAGTCGTGTTCCCGCAGAAGCGTATAAAGGGTGGTATCAGGAGCAACGGTATCTGTCATTGCTTTTCCGTTCAGTGTCCATTTGATTTCCATGTATTATTCCTCCCTGTCCATTATTTCAAGAGCCCGGCGCACAAGGGTTTTACAGAGTGCTTTCCGGTATTCCTCTGAGCCGCGGCGATTGGAGGAAAACACGGTATTCTCCATGATTTTTTCTGCATACGCCCGACGGGCTTCATCGGTCTGTTCCGGTCTGTCTGTATGCGCAGTTACCGCACGCAGAGGACGGGAACCAACTGAACAGGCGAGCTCTTTCCCACGCAGGCAGACTGTTGTATTGAGAACCGGGAAATCCGTCGATGCATTGCGGTGGCAGAGATAGACACAGGCATCTGGTGATTTTTTCGGCAGAAGAATATGGGTTATGATATCCCCCTTGATGCCACTGTCTGCAAATGCTTCCATCGGCATGACTCCGTTGTGATACAGCTCCACAGAAGCGCCGAGGGCTGTAAATACAGTCAGAATATCCGAGAAACCGAAACGGCCGAATACGCTGCCGCCGACTGTCGCCAGATTGCGGAACTGTACGCCGACGATATGGTCGACTGCCGCTGTAATCGCTCCATGAGAATAGGCAGCAAGGCCCGGATGAACTTCAATCTGCCGCAGGGTTACGTACGCGCCGATGCGAAATCCTTCTTCCGTTTCTTCAATCTGATCAAGTCCAAGGGCAGACAGGTCAATCGCACAGGAGATCCGTTTTCTTTTCTGCAGGCGCAGCCACATACCGCCGCCAAGAATTACGGCATTCTTTTTCCCGAGAAGCGCATAAGCTTCTTCCAGAGACGCCGGTTTCTGATAATCAAGTATCGTCATATTGGTCATTCCTTTCGGAGATTCAGTCAGATGGATATAGATATTAATATTGTACCATTCCTGCGGGTTTTTGTCAAGAAAAAGGACATGTTTGCCGCTTTTTCTCCTGCATTTTTATGAAAAAAATCCGCCGTATCTTTCCGGGATACGGCGGACGGATATTCTCTTTTCAGAGCAGTGCTTCGATTTCTTCTTTGGGGCAGTAGCCGATGGACTTCTTCACGGGTTTTCCTTCCTTGAAGACGATGACCGTCGGAATACTTGCAATCCCGAAAGCGGCTGCCAGTTCAGGAGCTTCATCAACATTGACCTTACCGACTTTCAGGGTATCTTCGCGCTCTTCTGCAATCTCTGCAATGATGGGAGCGAGCATACGGCAGGGACCGCACCAGGTTGCCCAAAAGTCGACAAGTACAGTCTTGTCTGCGTGGAGTACTTCTTCCTCAAAATTTTCGCTTGTCAGGGTAATCTCTGCCATGATAAACTTCCTTTCTTTACTTGAAACGGTGGGATCTCTGTTTCAGGTCTCCGCTGCTTTGTCACTGAGCGATTTATAATAGAGCATGCAGTGGCAGAAGCCTTCAAATTCGGGATCGTCGATCTGATCGCGGAATTCCTTGCACATACACTTGTTTTCCTCTGTCCGTGCGAGACGGCAGGGACAGTAACCGCCTGTACGTTTAAGACCTTCTTTGACCGAAGCGACAATTTCCTTGTCCGGGTTCAGTGTAACTTTCATCTGTGTATCCTTTCTTGGGGAATCGTGGCTGTATTTACGAAGCAGAATGGCTTTATGAAGCAGCCGCAGGACGCGGATGGAAGGCTGTTTCAGTCAGCCTTCTGTCCTTCACGGAGGATGCGCATATTCTCATCAATGATATGCTGATCGGTATTATCTGCAAGACTGTGCGTTGTGGAATACCGGAACATACCGACCTCATAACCGCCGCGGCAGAGCTGATCTTCAGAAGGAAGATATGCATTGTAGCCATTGCAGCAGGAGAGAGTCAGGGTGTGCTCATAACCGGAATACGCACGGAGACGTGCGGATATCTGAGAGAACTGCTCATACGGGAACGGGATGAACAGTGTATTGCCGACAGAAACAAGCGTCTGCTGGAACGTAAAAGGTTCGGGAAGCTCTGTCTCACCCTTTTCGATCAGTTCCTCGATCGCCTTATAATGGACATATTCAAAGCGGTCAATATTGACCAGCTTTTCAGGATCACCCTTGAAGCGTGCAAGACGTGCTTTTACTGTTGCCATATCCGGCAGTTCCTGATACGGAAGATGGACATCACCCTTGAACAGCTTGACATCCGGAGTGAAATAAGTCTTCGGGCTGTTGTAGATGCGCATAGCATCACTTGCAGCTTTTCCGCCCAGTTCTTCCACGTAGGTGATATCACCGGTAGTCAGACCGTTTGTGATTCTGGGACCGACGTCGCCCATAGCGCCATTGAAGAAGACAGTCATGGTAGCGGTCAGCTTTTCCATACGGTCGATCATCATGCCGGACCAGTCACGGGAAATCTCCGTGGTGCATCCTGCAGCGGTGCCCTGGCATCCATAGTGGACAAGATTGCTAATGCCCCTCTTATCATCGGCACGGCGGCAGATCATGATGGTCATCTGGGGCTCATAATATCCCCACGGGTTCTGTCCGAAATCCACATGGCCGTCCGGGAACTGAACGCGGCGGTTGACGCCGACATCACTGTCACCGACAACAACAGCCATTTCTGCTTCTGCCATGGAGGTGAATGCGTCATTTGCAGCCTTCTTTGTTGCAGGAATCAGGATACCGTCAACATAATTGCGGTCAATGGGACCCCAGCCTTCCACACCGCTGGTATTGGGACCGCTGTGGGTATGGGTAGGAGCCAGCAGAATATTTTCAAAAGGAATGCCTGTCGCATCAGAGCAAACAGTACGCAGCTCGTCCGTCATTGCTGTGCAGATATCGCCAAGGGTCAGAGACACAAGCAGTGCCGTATCCGTTCCGTTGCCTACACAGACACAAGTCACGGTCAGATCATCGTGAAGTGCTGTGGAAACAACATCAGGACGGTAACCGTACAAAAGCGTACCAATCGGAGGAGTGATGATCTCACGACCAGCACCGCAGAAAAACTTTCCATTGTAATTCATAGTATATCCATCTCCTGTTATGTCCTGTATTTATCTGTTTTATGCAGGAATTTTCTTTTCGTTTCCATTATATCACAGTTTGTGTCGAAACACAAGATGAAAGACAAATTTCATGGAATCTTCACAAAGTACCTGGAAAACATAAAAAGACCGTCCGAAGACGGTCTTTTTGCTGTTTCATTTTGAAAATCAACCGAGAACAGCCTTGATAGCTGCGTCAGCCTTCTCCATCAGTTCTTCGCGGCCTGCATAGAACATAGCTTCCATGTTAGCTGCGACCTGAGCTGCACCGGTTTCAACAGAAGCCATATCTGCATTTTCAGCGCCGCCATTCATGCCGCCGATGGCATCCTTAAGACCGGAAGCCATACCAGCAATTGCCATAGCCTGAGCCTGGTTCTTCTTGAAGGAGTTCTTGATACCGCCGATCAGACCCTTGCCGCCGAAGACTTCATCAAAGCCCTTGCATGCAGCCTTGATAGAACCAACAGTGGATTCGAGTGCATAGTCGTGAATACCCTGAACATTACGGAAGGTCATGTGCATGCTGACTTTCTCAACATTCTTACCGTCAGAACCCTTCTGGAACTTGCTGAGCTTCTCATAAACGTCGAGGTCTGCTACACGCATAACGGTGCAGAAGTTCTTGCCGCCGAAGAAGAGGATCTTGCCGCGGTTGCCGTTGATGCAGACGAGAGCAGTTGCAGGATCATAAAGAACTCTGCCGCCGCAGTACTTCTTCATCTTCTTGTTCTTCTTGAAGTATGCGTTGTACAGCTTTTCGCCGTCAGCAAGCTGCTGCTGGTGATCCTGATATTCCTGCCAGGAAGTATTGAGGTGCTGGAAATAGGGGATGGTCTTCTTTGCACAATTACGGCAGATATAATTCATATCGGAGAGCTGAACCTGCTGGATCAGACCGATTTCCTTGCCGCAAGCGGCGCAATTCTGCTTTGCCATGGGGAATTCCTCCTAAAATATAAAGATTTGTATTTGGGTTTTGCTCATGCAAATAGTGCACTTTGGAAACGATGCTGACAAAAACTGAAACAGATGATCAACTCCGGTCACGGAATGAAATGACTGCAAATACGACACCGCCGACACCGATCAGAAGTCCGATGACACCGACGATAAAGCCTATCACATTCTTGCCCTGCGGACGGGTATTGTCAACAGGATCAGTGGAAGTGGGTACGCCGGGATTTTCGGAAGATGTTCCTGCGGAAGTATCTGCACCGGGTACTTTTTCCGTATCCTTTACAGGTTGGGGTTCTTCACCGGGCTTGGGTGCTTCGGTAACAGGTTCGGTAACCTTTTCCGTTACTTTTTCCGTAACGGGTTCCGTTACGGCTTCTGTTACTTTCTCGGTAACCTTTTCCGTTACCTTTTCGGTAACAGCGCCGGTTTTCGGAATTGCCTTGGTTGCGGTCGTACCGCAGACGGTACAGGTATACAGCATGACGCCGTCCTTATCAGCCGTTGCAGCAGTCTGGACCTTTCCGGCATCCCACTTATGCGTGGTAGAGAGTGCCAGCTTCTGGGTTTCCTTGGTGCCGCAGACAGTACAGGAACGTTCCTGTGTTCCCTGATCCTTGCAGGTGGATTCCTTGGTTGTCTTCCACGCAGAATACGTGTGGCTGGTGGAAAGCGGGAGCTTTTCGGTCTGCTTTTCACCGCACTTGGAACAGGTTCTCTCACGTGTTCCCTGCACTTTGCAGGTAGACTGAGCAACAGTTTTCCAGTCAGAGAACTGCTGGGTATGCGGAATGACGGTGATGAGGAAGAACTCAACATTGTTGAAGTAGCTGATCTTGAACTTCTGTTCACCAACGGTCTTCAAGGGATTAAGAACATAGTCAAGTCCCTCGCCGTTAATGGAATCAAAGTAGCCTTCCGGTGTCCAGATACGGACACGAAGTCCGGTCAGATCGACCTTTTCGCCAACTTCATAAGTCAGCTTTTTGGGCAGCTGCTGAATTTCAAGTGTATATTCGATCGGAGGTTCACGATATGTCACCTTGATCACACGGCTGTAAGTGATATTACTCTGATGACCATATTCATCTTCCGCATAAGCGCCGACACAATAGTATGTGTCACCGAGATTCTGCGGAGGAACATAGGTAGGAGCATCCGGAGCATCCATGATCGCTCTGATCGTCCAAATCTCAGGAGAAGAACTCTGATACCAGATATAATGGACCTTGTATTCCTGTGTCGACTTAGCACTGCCGAAGAGCATCAGCTCCTGTCCAAGGTCTACGTCGCAGTCCGGCATCATGTCGGTAAAGAACGGTGTTTCCAGAGGAGCCTCGCTCTCCATGATGTCCACATAGATCAGGCGGCTGTAGATCCAGTCACTGGTCTGACTTCCCCAAACCGTACGGGCTGCACAGAAATAGAAATTCTGACCGGGTTCATCAGAAGGAATAAGCAGGAGATGATCAGTCTGACCGCCCAGCGGAACACCTGCGTAGTATTCGTCGATACTGGAGATATACCACTGATACTCGATGTAATCACATTGAACAAGGGAATGTGCTTCACAGTCGATATCCAGTTTACCGGGTCTTGCGACAAAGGAAAAATCCGGAATATTACCGTTCCAAAGCGGCTTATCCAATGCGGATGCCGTGAAGCAGAAACATGCACCGATCAGGAGTGCGAAGACGAGAAAACCAAGAAGCTTTTTCATAGACAGTTATCCGTTATGCCCACGGATCCTCCGACTTCGGTTTGCGGATGTCCGGAAGCAGGAACTGCTCCCACAGGAACCACTGATTACCCTTGGAGCGGAGCTTGACCTGACGGGGGCTGTCTGCACCGGTGGACTGAATATAAAGGACAGCATAGCCTTCCTGATCATAAGAATAGGGGTTTGTGGAAATGGTTACAGTATAAGGAGTTGCGGGAGTATAATCATTTTCGGGGGAAGAACCCTTGAAATAGGAGAAAGGAACGTACTTCTTATCGGAGAAACGATCCTTTAAGAACTGCTTCTCATAGGGGCTCAGGGGCTGCGGACCCTTGAGGAAGTTGAGCATGTCAATACCGATTTCAGGTGCTGCAGCATAAGCGCAGAGCGCACAGACTGTGAGAGCAGCTGCCTTGAAGGGGGTATCGAGTACTGCTTCGGGAAGTGCCTTCATTTCGTCAACACTTTCGGGAAGTGCTGCGAAAGTAAAGGTCTCATTGGTAGCGGTCATCTTGGAGACCGTCGTCTTTGCCGCTGCTGCGGCAGTTTTCTTGAGAGAATCAAAAATACTCATGTTTTACACTCCTTTTATATTTTGTTGAATCAGAATTTTCCGTGGGAACTGGTATGAGAACCGCCTCCGCCGGAACGGCCTCCGGAACTGGAAGACTCTCTGCGTACTCTGGTTACGGTACTGTTGATGAAACGCTCGCGGGATTCCGTCACATTCAGAGTATCTTTTCTGACATAGTCACCGGCTGCTGCTTTTGCATGAACGGATTTCAGCTGACTCTTCATGCCGCCGACAACGATCAGCGCAACAATGAAACTGATAACAAAGCCGGCACCGAAGCAGGCGGGAGCATTATAGGGGGTTTTATAGATGATACCGTTTCTTGCATTGACTACAAGCTCTTCGGTGAGGTTTGCAAACATGGAAAATGCTGTATTGTAGTTGCCAGCGGAAAGGTACGGAACGATGGTATCCGAGATGTAATCCTGTGCATCAGCGTTGATGGCAGTCTGACCGAAACCAGTGGAAGTCATCGCCCAGTCACGTTCTGCCATGCTGAGCATCAGAAGCACGCCGTCGCGGTCCGGACCATAGCCATAGTTGTAGGTATCGTAGAGGTATTCCGCCGCTTCTTCCGGCTCCCAGTTAGTGATATCATCCATGACAATAACGACGATATCAAACTGAAGCTTTTCACTGAGAGAATCGAGCTTTGCGTTCAGAGCGCTTGCCTGATCTTCACTGACAATGCCGGGAACGTCAATAAAGCGCATATACTCACTGACAGCAAAAGAAGGAACAGAGACCGCAATGAGAAGAAGGACTGTAAATACGAGGGCAAAAATCTTTTTCATTTGTGTCCCTCCCTTACAGCAGCCAGACGAGGTATGTCAGCGCCATAATCGCTGCCGTACCGATTGCGGTGATACCCCACTGCCATTTCCGGCTCGCCGCTTTATCCAGCGGCAGGTCACCGACGATCTTGCCGGTCTGACCGTTCATGGCAAAGGTGAATTTCTGATTGTTCCATGTGGTGTTGAGAAGCCACACGGGATAGAGTGCATATTTTGCTTTACCGGAGGAAAGCTGGACACTGCTGGTCTCGGTATTGACGGTATCAAAACCGGAAACCGTATTTTTGAAGACATCCTCGGTGGAACGCTTGATACGGGTATTTGCACGTTCAATGCTCTGCTCTGCATTGACATCATACTTGTCGGCAAGATAACCTGCGAGATATGCAGTCTGGAAGTCAACAGCACCGGAGATATCGAAGGGCTCGATGGACTCCATTAAGTCGTCGGGCATACGGGTGGAACCATCAACTGGGACAGCCTGGAAACTCAGATCACCTGCGCGGTAGACAGAATAGTAACTGGTCTCCGTGCAGTCATAGCTGCCCTGGGTATAATGGCGTACACGGGTCGCCTTGTAACGGATATTTGCATGGGCATCTGCATCGAACAGCCAGAACGGGACATAAACGCCCTTGATTTCTTCGATATGGTTCTGATCTTTGAAGACCTTCGGCAGAAGGCGCTTACCATCCACATGTTTCAGATATGCAGCTTTTGCAGCCTTCTTGTCCAGTTTGAACGGGATCACAAGGTCAGGACGCAGAGCACCTGCAAACTGGCCCATCATGACGACGGGGTTGCCGCAGTACGGGCATGCAGTTGCTGCTGTGTTCTCGTCACCGACGATCTCACCGCCGCAGGATCTGCAGACATAGGTGCGCATGTTGTCGGTTTCGCCGTCATTCCATTCGGTACCTGCCTGAGTCTGCCACTCCATCTGGTCGGGTGCTTCCGCTTTGAGATCGTCGTCCTTGCTCTGCAGCGTCTCCATATCAAATTCGCTGTCACAGTAGGGGCATTTCATTTTCTGTATATTGCTGTCAAATGCTAAAGCACCGCCGCAATTAGGACATTTATAATCCTGAAGTTCAGCCATTGGCTCACTCTCCTTTTGGGTTCATGGGATAACCAGGTTATCAGCCCGGACGTTTCTCCCCACAGTATTCACAGAATTTTCCGGTGTTGCCGGTACCGCCGCAGATTGGGCAGTCCCAGGGACCGGATGCAGCCGGTGCAGCAGCAGCCTGAACGGGTGCAGCGCCTGGAGCACCACCGTTCATTGCATCTTTGCGCTGTTTCAACTGCTTCACTTGCATCATCATCTTATTGCTTTCCGGATCCATGATGATTCTCTGAATGGAAATGGAAGTGACTGCGACACCATAAATCGACGGGAAATCCTTGCATTTTGCCATGAGGGCACTCATGATTTCAATGCTGTGTGCCGGAAGCTGATCAGGCTCAACACCGGGCATCTTCGTTTCCAAAATGACGGTCTGTACCGCCATTTTCATAGCGGACTGAATCTTGGTGGTATCCTCAAGCACCATGTACCTATAGATGTTTTCATCAATGATCTGAACATCGAACTTTAATGCCACATTGATTTTAAGTGTCAGATCGATACCATCAGAATCCATATAACGATAAAGAACATCGTTCGCTGCACACGGGATAGTCTGGGCCATTCCGGTACCTGTACTCTGTCCGGCTGCTGCAGACGCAGTCTGCGCAGGCATGCCTTTCAGGGTACGGATGAGTTCGTCAGCCTGTCGCTCGTATTCACGGTAAAGATCGGTATACGGGCTGTCGGGACGGTTGCTCGAACTGAGTTCCATTTCGATCTCGGAGAAATACGGGGAATCCACAAAAATGGTTATCTCAAATTCGTATTCATATTCATAACGCGGAGGCTTATAGGAAATACGCTTTCCTTCTGCATCCTTCGTGTAAATTTCACTTTTATGCTCTTCGATATTAAGCTTGACATCCTTGACCTGAGAGAAGGAAATGATATCGGGATTATCACTCTTCCAGTCGGTCATATAGGTGCAGACAAACTTTTTTGCAGCCGTGTCAACAAAAATCTTCCGGCCGCGGCCATAGGTCACAGTAGGATTGAGATTTGCGAGTTCGCGCTGGTTCTGTTCTCTGTAAGCAAGCTGTTCCTTGATCTGTGCGACAGTCGAGGAACGGCGTTCACTGAAAAACGGGGACAGTTTCTTTGCGCAGTTTTTGCAGAGATTGCCGTCTTCCAGCTTACGGTTGCCAAGCAGACCGATTTTATCTCCGCAGACATCACAATACTTTTTATCAAAAAGTCCCATGACAGTTCTCCTCTATTCATTACGCTCATGCTTTGCGTACAATTTCCATTAATAGACTGTATAAAGCATCAAGCGTTTCTTTCCGGGGCAGACGGCATTTCCACTCCCCATCATACGCTGTTGTAACATAGAAGCTGCTTACCGTCCCGTCCGGTTCTTCATTTATTTCGTTGTCCGGAGCAGTCACCAGATCTGCATCCAGAAGGATCCTTATCAGCCGATCCCAGTCTGTTTCAGAAACGGCAATCCCCACCTGTTTTTGGGCCTTCCCGGATGATTCTTCACAAAGGCGGCATTCGAGCACAGCATCCTGTGCTCCGCCGTTTTTCATGACAGAAAATCCAAAGCTTCCCAAAGCAGCATGAGAGCGTTGGTTCCACGCAAAACCGGATATTTCCGGAGGTATCGCTTCAGATACCTCCGGACCGGTGTGCTCCGTCCTTCCATTGAGCGAAGGAGCGGAGCTTTTTTTTGTTTTCTTAAGCAAAAGACCGATGGTCAGTACAGCAATACAGCCTGATAGGATCAGGATGATTTTTGCTGTCATGATTACTGCTGAACAGCGTCGTCGTCGTTGAAGATGTCGCCGCACTCAGGGCAGAACTTCGGAGGATGAGCGGGATCTTCGGGCTCCCAGCCGCACTTGTCGCACTTGTAGACAAGAGCACCTGCAGGCTTCTTAGCACCGCAGTTGGAGCAGAACTTGCCGTGGTTGACAGTACCGCAGGAGCAGGTCCAGCCGTCAGCTTCAGGCTTCTTAGTGCCGCATTCAGGGCAGAACTTACCGGTAGCAGTTGCACCGCAGGACGGGCAGGTCCATGCGTCGGCGGGCTTGGGCTCGGGCTTCTTTGCGCCGCACTCAGGGCAGAACTTACCGGTTGCGGTTGCACCGCAGGACGGGCAGGTCCAGCCTGCTGCTGCGGGAGCCTGTGCGGGAGCGGGAGCTGCCTGCTGCTGCATCTGCATC
>JAKSPR010000074.1 GCA_024404655.1 Clostridia bacterium
ATCTTGGATAACACACAAGCCTTGAAATCAAATCTTTATTACAATAAAAATCTGTTTGCTAACCTTTATGATGATGCTAACGGCGTTTATCAGGATGTCCTTGACGGAAAATGGACGATTGACCGTCTGAGTACCTATGTACAGGAGGGTTACAGCGACTTAAACGGTAACGGCACCATTGACGAAGACGACCGGTTCGGCTACCTTACCAATACCTATAACAATATTGACACGATCACCTTTGGCATGGGAGCCAGACTGACCGATCGCGACAAGGACAATATGCCGTATTTAACTGTTGCGGATGCTCACAATGTGGATGTATACGAAAAGACCTTCGCTCTTGTCTATGATACGGTCGGAGCACGTACCAACACCGGCAGCGATGCAACACTGGTCAACGTTCAGCAGTTTGTCAACGGACGCACCCTGTTTGTACCCGGCTTCCTCTATACCTCGGAAAATCTCCGTGATATGAAGGATGACTACGGTATCATCCCGTTCCCCAAATATGACGAAAGTCAGGAAAACTATATTTCCGCTGTGCATGATATTGCAACTCTCATGTGTCTGCCGACGACCTGCAGCAAGATTGAGGCGGTCTGCGCGACGCTGGAGGCGATGGCCTATTACAGCTATTATAACGTCACGCCTGTTTACTATGAGACTGCACTCAAGACCAAATATACCCGTGACGATATTTCTTCCCAGATCATCGACATTCTTCACGATGCCAGTATGACGGATCTTGCATACGTCTATTCCGATGTTTTCAACGGCGACGGTATGATCATGCGCACCCTGATCGCTGGAAAGAACAAGGATTACGCATCCTACTACGCAAAGCGGGAAAAAGCTACGAATAAGGCTTTGGATAAGTTTATCACAAAGTTCATCGAAAGTGCTGAATAAAAATCACAGAATAAAGCAAGAGGCAGGCCGTCCGACCTGCCTCTTGTTCTTGCTTACAGTCTTGCAATAGGAAAGTACATATCGTTTTCGCCACTTGCGGGATCTGTGAAATCCTGAACCGCACCGCAGAGGGAATACCCTGCATCCAGTACCGCCTGCAGCGCTGTACGGAAGTCAACGCCTTCTGTGATCTTCACACAAGCATAGCGGAATCCGGGCAGAGTCCATTTGACCCAGCCATCCGGCGGAACCGCATCCGGTATACATGCGACCCCGGCCAGATACAGCCCCCGGGAAAAGCCGTCTTCCCATGGCAAAAAGGAGAGGGAAAAATCACTCATTGCTCCAAAGCAGCCCAAAAGACTGCCGTCTTCGTTTTTCGCCGCAAGATGAGCAATTTCTCCGAAATGGGCATTCGCATCGGCCCAGAGCGCTGGAATAAAATCTTCTCCGTCTTCTGTGGAACCCAGCTTTCCGATCACGGAAAAGGAGGGCATGTCTTTTATGATAAGATCCATTGTTATACCCCGTGTCTGTGATCAGACCATCACGCTGTTGATCATATCTTCTTCGTACTGTCTTGTATAGAGCTTATAATAGTAACCCTTGTCACGCAGCAGTTCCTCATGGCGGCCCTGTTCGATGATCTTACCGTCCTTGACGACCAGAATGATATCTGCTGTGCGGATGGTGGAAAGACGGTGAGCGATGACAAAGGAGGTTCTGCCGGAGATGACGTCACCGATGGCGTCCTGGATGAGTTGCTCCGTCACGGTGTCAATGGAGGAAGTTGCTTCATCAAGGACAATGATCCGGGGGTCTGCCAGAATCGCACGGGCAAAGGAGATCAGCTGTTTTTCGCCGGTGGAGAGCAGATCGCCGCCCTCGCCGACGTCGCTGTCAAGACCCTTTTCCATACGGGCTACGACCTTGTCCGCAGAGACACGCGCAAGCGCTTCATTGATTTGCTCCTCCGTTGCATGCTCGTTTCCGTAGAGCAGATTGTCACGGATGGTTCCGGAGAACAGATGCGGGGTCTGCAGCACGTAACCGATGTTGGAGTGCAGCCACAGTTGGGAGCGCTCTCTTGCGTCTCTGCCGTCGATCAGGATCTGACCGGAGGTCGGCTCAAAGAAACGGCAGACCAGATTAACAAGAGTACTCTTGCCGGCACCGGTTTCACCGACGATAGCCACATTGGTACCTGCCGGAATTTTCAGATTGAAATGTTCAAGAACGTAATCCTCGCCGTCGGGATAACGGAAAGAAACATCGCGGAATTCAATGTCACCGATGAGTTCTTCCCAGTTTTCTCGTTTTGCGTTGAAGGTGTCACCGTATTTTTCCTGAATTTTTTTGGAATCGGCAACATCCGGAACGGTTTCGAGAAGTCCTGTCAGACGTTCGATGTTGACCTGTGCTGTGATCAGATTGGAGATGGCTTCTACGATCCAGAGAATCGGTTCCATGATGCCGAGGGCATAGTTCATGAAGACGGACAGGGTGCCAAGTTCCAGTACCTGTTCAAGATTGAGAATACCGCCGCGCCAGAGCACCAGTGACAGGGCGAGATAGGAGCAGAAGGAGATTGTTGCCCAGAACATAGCGTGATAATGCTGGGCGTGGACCGCCATTTTCCGCATTTCTCCAGTATCCTTGCGGAATTCCTTTTCCATCTTGTCCTCGATGACGAGGGTCTTGATGGTTTTGGCACCGGTGATACCTTCGTTGAAGTTGCCGGTGATTTTGGAGTTCTTTTCGCGGATTTCACGGTTGATGCGGATCAGCTTTCCCTAGAATGTCACAATCAGCATCGCGGCCAGCGGGATGACGACCACGACCAGAAGCGCCAGCTTCCAGCGCATCATGAACATGACGACAATGGAACCGATCATATAGGTGATATTCCATGTACCGTCCATCATGGACCAGGAGACAAGCTCACCGATGCGTCCCGTATCACTCATGACGCGGGCATGGACGTAACCGACAGAGTTCTGATTGAAATAGGAGAAGGACAGCGTCTGCAGATGGGAGAAGGCCTGGGCACGCAGATCGCGGTTGATGTTCAGTTCAATCTTTGAAGATGCGTAGTGGGAATAGAAGGTCAGTACCACGCGGGTCACAAGGACCGCGATGAACAGAACGGTAAAGATCACAATCCCGTCCAGCGTCTGTTCGCCGATGAAATGATCAATGGCATAGCGCTGGAACAGAGGATTGATGATGTCAATAAAGCTTCCGATAAAGCCGCCGATCAGCATGGCAGCGACCAGAGACCGATACTTCTTGAGGAATGGGATCAGCTTCGGAATACCGTACATCGGGAGCTTGACATACGTCTGCTTTTCTTTTTTCTCATGCGCGTTCTGCATGTCTTATCCCTCCTTTTCGGTAAGCTCGGGAACCCCGGCTGTCTGGATATCGAAAATCTTTTTGTAGATGCCGCCTTTGGCAAGCAGTTCTTCATGGGTACCGATTTCAGCCGCTTCACCGTGGTCAAGGACCAGAATCTGATCGGCGTGCATCAGCGTAGAGATACGGTGAGAGATCAGGAATACCGTGCTGTCACCAAGGTTCTGCCGGAGGGCTGAACGGATCTTTGCATCGGTCTCCGCGTCAACGGCGGAGAGGGAGTCGTCAAAGATCATGATCGGTGCGCCCTGGGTGAGGATGCGGGCAATGGCAGTACGCTGTTTCTGACCGCCGGACAGGGTGACACCGCGCTCACCGACGAAGGTGTTGTAGCCCTGTGCAAAGTTTTCGACCGTTTCGTCAAGGCAAGCGATCTGCGCGGCAACCCGGATATCGGAAAGCGTCATCTGTTCTTTGGAAGCAATGCCGATGTTGTCCGCAATGGAGCGGGAGAAGAGGAAAGGTTCCTGAAGAACGATGGCGGTATTTCTGCGGACCCATTCCGCTTTCATATCAGCAATGTCCACGCCGCCCACGGTGATGCGTCCGTTTTCTGCGGGGAGATCATAGAGGCGGGTGAGCAGGTACATCAGGGTACTCTTGCCGGAACCTGTACCGCCGAGAATACCGATGGTGCTTCCGGCCTTGACGGTGAAGGAAACGTCTTTGAGCACCATGGGAAGACGTTCAATTTCCCCGTTTTCGTCCTTCTTGTCGACGGGCTTCATGGCGTCATAGGAGAAGGAGACGTGTTCAAAAGCGATATCCCGGTTCATTTCCGGTGTGACTGCATCGGGCTTGTCATGTTCGGTTTCGGAATCCATGATGTAGGCAATTCGTTCCATGGAAATGCCTGCTTTGGACATTTCGGAGATGATGCGTCCCAGCATACGGACAGGCCACTGGAGCATGCTGTTATAGGAAACAAAGGTCAGAAACTCACCGACGGTCATGCTGCCGCGGACACAGAAGACGGTGCCAAGCACCATGATAAGCAGTACCTGCAGACCGGAAATCAGGTCGCCGGAGGTCCAGAACAGCGTCATCAGCTTCATCAGCCGTGTCCAGAGACCGGTATAATAGGTATTCTGTTTGTCAAACTTCTCTTTTTCGAACTTCTCCCGGCCGAAGGCGCGGACGACACGGACGCCGGTCAGGTTTTCCTGCACGATAGCGGAGAGCTTGCCCTCGTTTTCGTCGCACTTTTCAAAGCCCTGGGCAATGAATTTGCGGAAAATGCAGGAGTAGATGACAATGACCGGAATGGAGCACAGCGCGACAATCGCCAGCTTCGGCTCGATCATGAACATGAAGACCATGGAAAGACCGATCTGCAGAAGGATGCGCAGCATGGAGGTCATCTGGTCCGAGAGGAACCGCTTGATCATGTCGATATCGGAGGTACACCGCTGGATGATATCGCCGGTGTTGTTCTTCATGTGCCAGGAGAAGGGCAGACGCTCAATATGTGTGAATACCTGATTGCGCATCGTCTCCACCAGCGTTTCCGCACCTTTGGTGTTCATCATCCGGAAGGCATAGCGGCAGAGAACCGCCAGGAAGGCCACGGCGATGATGATCAGGGAGATCACCCACAGGTGTTCCCGGAAATACGCCGCGCCGCCGAGGGATTCAAACAGACTGACAAAGGGGGCGGGCAGGGAAAGCGATTCTTCTCCCAGCACGCTGTCAACTGTGATACCGATCAGCTTGGGATTGATCAGTTCTGACAGGGAAACCAGCACCGCAAAGATGACGGCCATGATAAAATACCCGAAGCTGCCGCGCAAAAACTGACGAAGCAGTCCGAGGTGTCCTTTTTTCTTTTCTTTTTTCTGCATTGTGATAACCATTGCTTCCACTTGGTGGAAGCGCCCTTTCTCAGGAATGATATCAGGGGAAACTGCTGTGTAATTGTTCCTATTATAACACAGTTCTTTTGATATTGCAACCTTTTTCGGCGGGAGAGTTTTTCTATAAGTGGAAGTGCTGCTGTTTTGTCGCTTTTGGAAACTTTTTTGGGGGGTATTGTCCGGGTGATACCGTATCCGCCTTTGAAAGAGCGGTTTCAGAAAACAGACACATTGCTTTCATGGAAAGTTCAGGCAGAAAATAAAAACAGTTCAGAAAAACGCGCTATACTGTTCTCATAAGAAAAAAGGAGGTTTCCCATGAAATCAAGACAAAATATCAGATTTGTTCCGCTTTGTGCAGCTTTTTTAGCAGCCCTTTCCATGACAGCTTGCGGAGAGAATA
Organism: Clostridia bacterium; assembly: GCA_024404655.1. Classification (GTDB taxonomy): domain Bacteria; phylum Bacillota; class Clostridia; order Oscillospirales; family CAG-272; genus RGIG3925. The sequence continues at coordinate 5,584 of JAKSPR010000074.1, forward strand.
ATACGCCTGTCGCTGAGACCGCGGAGCCGGTCCAATGGACAGACCTTTCCTATCTTTCCGAAAAAACGGAAGAATGGAATACGGCGGATGCCTGCAGAATTGTCCTCTCCGATGACGGCATCCGCATCGACGGTCAGGGAGCCGCGGCACAGGGCTCCACTCTGATGATCAGCGTGGGCGGTGTTTATATCATCAGCGGAACACTGACAGACGGACAGATCGTTGTCAATGCGCCCAAAGATGACAGCGTGCGGATTTTACTGGACGGCGTGACTGTTTCCACAACCGCAAGCAGCGCGGTTTATATTGCCCAGGCAAAGAACGCTTATATCCGCACGGCGGTGGGCAGTGTGAATACCTTTGCCGCGACCGGCAGCGAAACGCGGATTGACAGCGTAAACGTGGACGCCGCAGTCTTTTCCCGGGACGATCTGTTCCTTGATGGGGAAGGTACCCTGCGCATCGGCTCAACTGCGGGTCACGGAGTTGTCAGCAAAGACGACCTGTCTATCCTCGGCGGTACCTATGAGATTCACAGCGATGCGGGACACGGGTTCAGTGTAAAAGACGATCTCCGCATCACCGACGGCTCCTTTACAGTGACATCCGAAAAGGACGGTTTTCACGCGGAAAACAAGGACGATACCACACTCGGCAATATCTATATCACAGGCGGCGAGTTCCGGGTCACATCCGGCGGCGACGGCTTTGATGCAGCGGCTGAAATGCAGGTGTTGGGCGGTATATACCGGATCGTAACAGGCGGAGGCGCATCGGCGGCTGCGGCTCATCCGCAGGATTCCTTCGGCGGCAGAGGCGGATGGGGTCAGCAGAGCACACAGAGCCAAACCGACAGCATCAGTCAGAAGGGTTTCAAAGCGGGAGTATCACTCTCCGTCGGAGGGGGAGACTTTGATCTCGACACCAGTGATGATGCACTGCATACAAACGGTGATCTGACAGTGACGGACGGCAGTTTTTCAATCTCCACCGGAGATGACGGCATGCATGCCGATAATATCCTCCGGGTGGACGGCGGAGAGATTACCATCGGAAAGAGCTATGAAGGTCTGGAAGGTGGGAAAATCTATATCACAGACGGCATCATCAGCCTCCGTTCCTCCGATGACGGCATCAATGCCGCAGGCGGCGCGGACGGCAGCGGTTTCGGATTCGGCGGCGGGATGATGGAGTATGACGCGAATGCCTATATTGAGATCTCCGGCGGAACACTGTATGTCAATGCGGACGGCGACGGCATTGATTCCAACGGCACCATGTGGATCCTCGGCGGTGATATCACGGTGGAAGGTCCCACGAACAGCGGAAACGGTGCATTGGATACAGGAAGCAGCGCATCCGTCGGCGGCGGAACGATCCTTGCGGTCGGTTCTTCCGGTATGGCGGTTGGCTTTGATCAGAACTCCACACAGGGAGCGATGCTTGTGAATTTCCCCGCGTCCATTCAGGGCGGCGTGATCCGGCTGACCGACGCAGACGGAAGGGTGATTTTTGAAAAAGAAGTCAGCAAGACCTTTAGTTCCGTTGTGCTTTCGACCCCGGATATCACACAAGGAGAGACCTATATTCTCACCGCAGGCGATCAGAGCGTGACGGTGGAGATGACCGGAATCACATACGGCACCTCCGGCGGCATGGGCGGTTTCGGCGGCCGCGGTGATAAGGGAGGTATGGATGGACGCGACCCTGGAGCGGGCGGATTCCAGAAGGGAGACCGCGGACAATGGGGTGCACAGGGCGGGATGCACGGCGATATGCCTGGCGAAATACCCGGCAATGTTCCCGGCGGTGTCCCCGGTGATAATATGCCCGATGGTGAGTTACCCCCTGAAATGCCGGAGGGAGTACCCGGTGGGGATATGCCCGGCTGGAATCGAAAACAATAAAACAGCAAAAACAGCTGGATGCGCAAAAACGCATCCAGCTGTTTTTTGAAATCATAACAGCATTTCCGGCTTGATGGTTTCCGGCTTGAATGCCGGAATCGTCTGCTGGCAGATACAGATCTGCATACCTGCATCGGAAAATCCGGGAATCTCCGGCCATAGAAGATCAGAACGACCGAATTCATCGGACTCGGCAGAACCCATTTCGCAGAAAGCACCGGAAATATGGACATGGGACATCGGAAGGGAGAATCCCTGCCCGGTATATTTGAGATAGGCTTCCTTGGCTGTCCAGGCGCGGAAGAAACCTTCTGGACCGGAAAAACTCAACCGTTCTTCCTCCGAAAACAGTTTCTTCCGGATCGGTGTTTCCCTGGTTATCGGACGAATCTTTTCGATATCCACTCCGCAGGGGAAGGGACTGACCAGAACCGCCGCCGTGTACGCGGAATGAGAAATGTTGAAATGAACAAGGCTGTTTTCAATATGCGGCTTTCCTTCCCAGACGACTTTTTCCGGAGAGACTGCGTAGGACCGCAGGGCATACGATGCAAGAAGCCCGGCAAAGGCGGACATCCTCCGGGTTTTCGGATCTCTGACAGCAAGGGTTTTTTCCCGCCGTCCGTCAGGAAGCCGGGAGATCAGTTCCTCCGTCGATACGGCAAGCTGCGAACAGTCCGAGAGGAACAGATGGCTGGTCATACGGATCATTCCTGTTACCATGACTTTCGCAAAAGCGAAAGTTCCTTTCTGCGGAATTGGGACGTTCAATCTTTCTCTTGTGTATACAGAGAGGTAAAGGCTACTGCATCAATGGGGAACCACAGGAGCAGCAGAAGACCGACCTCCGCTGCGATGTGAGCAAAGCTGCGCAGATCATACTCAATGAATGTATAGAAGAACCCGAAAAAGAGCGCGAGCAGCGGAACAACCAGTTTATATTGCCCGCAGACAGCCTTAATGATGGCATAGGCAAGGAATACCCAGTAAAGACATTCTGCGCCAAGGAGCAGAACATCGCTGACTTTCAGGGGCAGACGCAGTCCCTCTTCCGTCAGAAGGAACAGATGATCATAGACAAAGGAGAAAATGCGCAGAACGATCTGTGCTGCACTGACGGCAATGGCAGAGGGCAGAAAGGCGGTGACGTCTCCCTCGGCTTTCAGCAAGAACTGATAGGTGTGCCACAGCATGAGGACTACCAGCACCGGGGAAGACAGAATTCCCGGTATATACAGATCATCAAAGGAGAGGGCAAATACCCAGACCTGCATGATAAGGAACAGAGGCAAGGCCAGCAGCATATAGATGCGCTGCTTTGCTTTGGGTCTGATGACCATGGGGGATGAAAACTTCGGCAGCCTGATCATAGGGGATGTTCCTCTTTCTTTGCAAAAATCTCTGCAAAGGACTTGTCATAGGGAGGTCTTGCGATACCGTATTCGGTGACGATGCCCGCAATCAGGGTATGGTCGGTAACATCAAAGGCGGGGTTGTAAACTTTGATGCCTTCCGGTGCCATGCGTTCTTTGTACCAGAGCTCCGTTACTTCTTCCGGCCTGCGTTCTTCAATCGGGATATCTGCACCGGTGGGACAGTTCATGTCGATGGTGGAGGTCGGTGCGCAGATATAGACCGGAACGCCGTACTGCCTGGCCACACAGGCGACTACAGAGGTACCAATCTTGTTGGCGGTGTCACCGTTTGCAGCCACACGATCACAGCCCACAAAGACCGCATCGACCCAGCCGCGCTGCATGACGGAGGAACTCATATTGTCGCAGATGACCGTCACATCCACGCCGGATGCATGCAGCTCTGCGGCAGTCAGTCTGGCTCCTTGTAAAAGGGGACGGGTCTCATCGGCAAAGACGCGGAAATGGTAACCACGCTCCTGCCCCAGATAGATAGGAGCCGTTGCTGTACCGTATTTTGCAGTTGCTAACTGTCCCGCATTGCAGTGGGTCAGAATACCGTCGCCCGGCTTGACAAGGGAAAGACCGTATTCGCCGATGGCATGGCAGACACGGATGTCTTCGTCTTTGATTTCCTCACACTCCGCGCGGAGAATGGCGAGGATTTCCTCATTCGTCTTTTCACGATTGGCAAGGTAGACGCGCTCCATGCGGTCCAGTGCCCAGAAAAGATTGACGGCGGTTGGACGGGAGGATGCCATATAGGCTTTGTCCTCTGGCAGCATTTCCGTGAGCGCATCTGGGCTGACCGCAGGATCGTCCTTGATGTGCCCCTTTGCGGCAAGGTAGTATGCCATGGCTGCTGTGTCACCAATGGCAGGCGCACCCCGCACCATCAGACGATAGATCGCGTCCCAGATTTCTTTCTGTGTGTGGAGAGACACGGTTTCGATGGTTCCCGGCAGCTTGGTCTGATCAATGATGACAATCGCGCTGTCCTCATCACAGAGAGCAACGGTGTCGATGTCCATTAAGGATCGGTTGTTCATAAAAAACTGACCTTTCGTTTGCTTTTAAGAAAACGCCGGGCGGGCAGACCCGGTCCGGCGTTTTCCTGTTGATGAAATATCACTTTACGAGATTCTTGACGTCATCCTGGCAGCGTGCGATGAAGGCATCCAGGGAGATGGTACCGAGTTCTTCGGTTCTGCCGCTGACGGAGACAGTGCCGTCCTTGACTTCGTTGTCACCGATGACAACACGGTAGGGAACTTTATCAAGACGTGCATCACGGATCTTTCTGCCGATGGTTTCGTTTCTGTCATCCACTTCGACGCGGAGGCCGGCAGCCTGCATCTTCTGCTTGACTTCGTACGCATAGTCGATGTGCTCGTTGCCGATGGGCAGCAGCTTGACCTGCGTAGGAGCGATGAACATGGGCATTGCACCTGCGTACTTTTCGATCAGCAGAGCAAGGGTTCTCTCATAGCAGCCGAGGGAGGTTCTGTGAATGATATACGGGGTCTTGAGGGTATTGTCGGAGTCCACATATTCCATACCGAACTTCTTAGCCAGCAGCATGTCGATCTGGATGGTGATCAGCGTATCTTCCTTGCCGAAGACATTCTTGATCTGGATATCCAGCTTCGGGCCGTAGAAGGCAGCTTCGTCGATACCGAACTTGTAGTTGATGTTGTTGTCAGCCAGCAGACGCTTCATGATACACTGGGCTTCATCCCACCGC